>NZ_JQKG01000006.1 GCF_000745915.1 Deinococcus misasensis DSM 22328 | reverse complement strand
CCATCAAGGTCGGTGATTTTCTTGACGGGTGCTTCTTTTTTGACCATCACGCCCTGACCGTCGTAGAAGGTGACCGGACCGAAGTCCATGCCCACTTCACCGTCCCGTGAAGAGGTGTAGGTGGTGTTTCTGAAGACCACATCGACTTCGCCACTCTGGACGGCCGTGAAACGCACGGCTGCGGTGAGGGGAACGTACTGGACTTTGCTGGCATCGCCAAAGATGGCGGCGGCGACGCCTTTGCAGAAATCGACATCGAAGCCGGAGTACTTGCCGTTGGAATCGAGGAAACCGAATCCGGGGAGTTTGTCATTGACGCCGCAGACGAGCTTGCCGCGTTTTTTGACGGTGTCGAGTTTGTCTGCTTGAGCGGCAGACATCAGACTGGTGAGGCTCAGGGTGAGCAGGGCAATGGTTCTCTTGCGCATGAACTTCCTCCTCTGAAGCGGTACAGTACAACTCTGGTGCCCATTCTACAGGTCAAAACGGTTTGGCGGATGGGGTGAAGCCCCATCCCACTGGCACTTCCCTGATGGGTGCAGGGAAAATCACTCTGGGACAGAAAAAAGTCCACAGCTTGGTTTTGATGGCAGGAAGTATAACACCCCTTGAGCCAACATGCAAAGGGGGGATGGCAACAGGATTTTGGCTCTGGCTGCAAAGCGGTTCAGGGCCATGAGGGAAATGCCCCAACTCCTTTTTCCTCAGTTTCTTTTCAGTTCCCCATGACACCCTGAGGAAAACACCTCCCGAGGGCTCAACATGACTTCCAAAGGTTTGCAGGCAGATTGCGATTTGATTCAGGTGCTGAACATGCTGCCCCACCCGACGTGTTTGCTGGACCCACATGCCCATCCGGAATTCAACCGGCTCTGGGAAAACCTGCTGGGCGCTGTGCCGTTTGAAGCTCTGGATGCTGAGGGAGCAGCCTTGTGCTGGTCAAGGCAAAAAGACGTGCAGGAAATGCAAAATGCGGTGCAGAGACAGGTTCAGGTGACCCTGAAAAACGGTTCCCTGCAAAAAGCACTGCTGTCTCTGGAACGCCTTCCCGATGCCCCAAGGTGCTGGATGGGCACCCTGATTCTGCTTCATGAATCCCCTGAGCAACCCATGCCACCAGAGTTGCTGACCGGGCAGGAGGACACCATTGCTGTCTTGAACGCCATTCTGGAAAATGCCCCCATGGGTATCGGTCTGTTTGGGCCTGACCTGAAACTGCGAGGGGTCAATGCCAAACTGGCAGAACACAACCACCTGCCCGCTGCGGACCATCTGGGAAAAAGCTGGCAAGACCTGTACCCTGAGCAATCCGAGCACCTGATGGCTGCCCAGCAGCACGTGCTTTCCTCTGGGATGCCCATTCTGAACATCGAAGTGTCCACCGAAAGCATGACCGGGCCGGTGCAGCACCACCTGATCAGCTATTTTCCAGTGAAAACCAGTGCCGGCCACATTCTGGGGGTGGGGACCATCGTGCAAGACATCACCACCGAACAGCAGGCCAGAGAAGCCCTGCGCACCAGTGAGCACTTTCTGAAGCACATCACCGACACCGTGCCTGCTCTGGTGTACATCTTCGATCTGGACCACAACCGCATCCGATACGTCAATCCTGAATTCTCTGCGGCCACAGGACTCACCCTGCGGGATTTGCAGCACATGGATGCTCAGGATCTGGTGTTCACCATCCACCCAGAGGACCAGAATCACATGCAGGCGCAAGGGACACGTTTGCTTCAACTGCAAGACGGAGAAACCCAGATTGCTGAATTTCGCGTACGAAACAGAGAAGGGGATTGGGTGTGGCTCCATGCCATTCAGACGGTGTTCTCCAGACACCCTGATGGCACCCCGGCTTCCTTGCTGGGGGCTGCTCTGGACATCACCGAACGCAAAAAGACCGAAATGGCTTTGCAGGAAAGTGAGCGGCGGTTTCAGTTGGTTGCCAACCATGCCCCGGTGATGGTCTGGATGGCGGATTTTCAGTATGGAGCCTCGTTTTTCAACACCAGTTGGTTGGATTTCCGGGGGCGCTCCCTCAAGCAGGAACTCGGGGAAGGGTGGCATGAAGGCATCCACCCAGAGGACCGCCTCCGCTGTGAGAACACCTTTCTGGAGGCCCACCACCATGGCACCGCATTCACTCTGGAATACCGGCTGAAACGCTTTGATGGGGTGTACCGTTGGATTGTGGACCGGGGCGTTCCCAGATTCACTGAAACCGGAGAGTTCAAGGGATTCATCGGGGCCTCCATTGACATCCATGACCGCAAGCTGGCAGAAACCGTTTTGCAAGACAGCGAAAAGCGCTTGCGTGAACTGATGGATGCCCAGAAACGTTTTGTGGCGGATGCGGCCCACGAGCTGCGCACCCCCTTGACCGCCATTCAGGGCAACCTCGACATTCTGGTGCGTTATGCAGACATCCCTGAAGAAGAAAAACTGGAAATCATCACCGATGTGCAGAAAGAAGCCACCCGTCTGGGCCGTTTGGTCCACGACATGTTGCAACTTGCCCGAGGAGACAGTGGAGCCAGTCTGCGTGAGGAGTCTTTGGATCTGGGCAGGCTTGTGCTGGACACTTTCAGGGAAACCGAAAGGGTGTTTTCCAGCCACCGTTTTGTGCTGGACCGGGTGCAATCCTTGCCCTTCACGGGCGATGCAGACCGCCTGAAACAACTCCTCTTGATCCTGCTGGAAAATGCCCTGAAGTACACCCCAGAGCAAGGGGAAATCCACCTCTCGCTGGAAAAACAAGAAGGTTTTGCCCTGCTCAAAGTGCAGGACACCGGAATGGGCATCCATGAAGAAGATCTGGAACGGGTCTTCGAGCGCTTTTTCCGTGCAGACAAATCCCGGCACCGCACGCAGGACCCCGGAGGGACAGGGCTCGGGCTTCCGATTGCGAAATGGATTGTCGAGGCCCACAAAGGCAAAATCTGGCTGGAAAGCCAGGTGGATCAGGGAACCACTGTGCATGTGCGCCTTCCCATTCACAGCATGGAGTTGTGAGGAAGTGACAGGGTAGCTGCAACGGTACCGTTGCAGCTTGGGGTTTACTGTCTCTGGAAGTCAAAGCCTCTGAATGGATTTTTCGCTGAAAGCTGATGGCTGACCGCTGATCACTTTTGCAAGTGCCATGCCCAAACTTCAGACTTTGTGCTGACCAGCCATGAAGTGACCGTCAACACGTCCCAGCAAAAGAAAGCTCTTATGATCAGGAGTGGAGGAAATGCCATGAAACAGTTGCCCCGAGCCGTTGCATTGCTGGGTGCACTGCTGATCACCTCAGCAAGCGCCCAGACCCATGTGGAACTCATTCTTGATGCTTCGGGAAGCATGTACAACAAACTCTCCGAGACCGGCCAGACCCGCATTCAGGTGGCCCGGGATGTGCTGACCAGTTTCATCGGGGGACTTCCTGAAGACCCTGAACTCAATGTGGGCTTGCGGATTTACGGTGCGAAAACCGTGGCAGGCTCAGCCGGTTCCTGTGAAGACAGCGAACTGGTGCTGCCCATGCAAGGCATCAACCGGGCTGCATTGCAAGACACCGTGAAGCGCACCAACCCCAAAGGGGCGACTCCCATTGCGTATTCCCTTTTGAAAGCCGCCGAGGATTTTCCCAACACGCCTGGCAAGAAATTGATCGTGCTGGTCACCGACGGGCAGGAGTCCTGCGGAGGCAACCTCAAAACCGCCATGGAGGCCTTCAAAACCCGAGGCATTGATGTGGACCTGCGCATCATCGGCATTGATCTTGACGAGCGTGCAGAGCGCAGTTTTGCTGGCATAGGCACTTTCGAGAATGCCCGCAATGCAGCCACTTTTGCTGCTGCTCTGGGCCGTGCAGTGCAAACCGTCACCCGCGCCGAAGAGCGGACCTTGCCTGTCACAGTGCAACTTACACGTGATGGTCAACCCGATCCCGGCGGAAGCCGGGTGTACCTGAACAGCACCATTGACCGCACCCGCCAGTATGACCTGACCCCCACTGGACGTGCCGGAGAATTCTCTGGCGCTGTTCCAGCAGGCAGTTACGAAGCCAGAGTGGAAAGCCCCGGTCAGGAACCCCGCACCTACTCGGGAATCAACGTGAACGTGGGTGCCGCCAACCGTTTCAGCTTTGAAACCCGCAAGCTGGACAATCAGGTGAAATTGACGGTCTCCAACCCCAACCCTCTGGCCGGAAGCCTGCTTGAAGTGCTGTACTCGGGTGCTCCAGAGACAGGCAAACGCTGGATTGCCCTGACCACCCCGGATGCTCCAGAAGGCAATTACCTGAACTGGGAAGATGTCGGTGCCACTTCTGGCAAAGTGAGCATGGCCATTCCAGAGGTCATCCAGCCTTACATCTTCAGGTACCACCTCTCCAACCCGGATGGCAGTTTGCAAACCCTCGGGCAGAGTGCCCCTTTCACCCCCCAGAAAGCCACGGCCACCCTTGAGGCCCCCAAAGAAGTCATGAACGGTGCGGAAGTGCTGGTCAAATGGACCGGACCGGCCAACCCCGGTGACTACGTCACCATCGTGCCGGTCAACGCCCCAGAGGGCACCTACACCGATTACTTCAATGCTGTGCAGGGTGCGGACCAGACCCTGAATGCCCCTGTGGAAGCAGGCCAGTACGAGGTGCGGTATGTCACCCGTCAGGGCACCACGCTGGCCAGAGCATCTGTGCAAGTCAAGATGGGTGAATACACGGTTTCTGGACCCACAGAAGCAATTGCTGGATCGGTCATCGAGGTGGCATGGACCGGTGGAGGGGTGACAGGCGATTACGTCACCATCGTTCCCTCTGGGGCATCGGACGGGGCTTACACCGACTACAAGTACACCCGCAACGACACCGACGGCAAAGCCGAACTGCGCACCCCCCTCAAACCCGGCGAGTACGAAATCCGTTACAACACCGAACGGGGCAAGGTGTACGCTCGGGCCAAGATCACCCTCAAGATGGCCACTTACGGCCTGAAATTCCCCGATGAAGCGCCCGCTGGTGGCACGGTGACCATCGAATGGACCGGACCCAACAGCCCAGACGATTACATCACCATTGTTCCCAAAAACGCTCCTGATGGAACATACATGCGCTACGAGTACACCCGCTCGGGCAACCCTTTGAAAATCGTGGCCCCCGGCACGCCTGGCATGGCTGAAGTGCGCTACATGAGCGAAAACGGCAATGTGGTGCTGTTCCGCAAGGACCTCAAGTTGACGGCCGGTGCTTATGATCTGGATTTCCCCCGTTCCGCAATGGCGGGAAGCCGCTTGCAGGTCAAGTGGACAGGCATTGGTGCAGAACTGGATTACATCACGGTGGTGCCCAAAGGGGCTGCAGTGGGCACCTACATGGATTACGTCTATGTGAGGGCTGGAAATCCTGTGCAGATTCAGTTGCCGAAAGAGCCCGGTGAATATGAAATTCGCTATGTCAATGAGCAACAAAACAACATGGTGATGCATTCCGAACCCCTGACCATCACCCGGGCCACCGCCACCCTGAAAGCCCTCGCCAGTGTGAATGCAGGTGCAACGTTCACCCTCAACTGGACGGGACCTGCTGGAGAAGGAGATTACCTGACCATTGCCGCCAAAGGAGATGCCGATGATGCATACATCTTCTCCCACTATGTGGAAGGAAACCTGCAGGTGCAAATGACGGCCCCCAACGATGCTGGAAACTATGAAATCCGGTACGTCACTGCAGATGGCACGGTGTTGGCCCGCATCCCCCTGACTGTGAAATGACGTTTTGAAAAGATGCAAGGTTGCCCCGTCCAGAGGGCAACCTTGCATCTTTTTTGCAGCAAAGTGCATAAGCTTGCGGAAATCATCTGGACAAATGGGAAGTGGGCAGGACATCCGCCCACCCCAATCCTTCTACACTGCATCTAAGGAGAAGGAGCCATGCCCGGCCACTTCTGCGAGGATTTCTTCTGTGCTAGAGTTTGGGCTACTGTGTAGAAAAGGCATTTCACCTTCCCTGCACCCCGAGGACTGGCATGAAGAACAAACTCCTGGAAGTCTACGCGCAAAAACTCCCCCCCGAGAAGCGGCTGATGCTGCTTCGGCAACTTCAGGACCTGAAAGGGACCGGTCTGCCCAAAGCAGGCTCTCACCTCGAAGAAGTGTTCGTGCTGCAAATGCGTTTGTTTGGCATTCCCACCCCCATCCGGGAGCATGAGTTTCACCCGGAACGCCGATGGCGCTTTGATTTTGCATGGGTGCACCTGAAAGTGGCTGTGGAAATTGAAGGTGGAGTCAGTTCCAGAGGCAGGCACACGCAACTTGACGGCTTTGTCAAAGACGCTGAAAAGTATGCCATCGCCACCGAAATGGGATGGAAGGTGTTCCGCTATCCCGCCGCGCTGATCAACAACGAGTTTGCCATCAAACAAATTGCCAGGGTGCTAGGAGTGAAACCATGAATGAAGTGCTCAAAGAGTTCCAGGACACGCTGGAATCGGCCTACCAGAAGCTGTACGCCATGCCTGCCGCCCTCACCGAATCCCCTTGGGCACAGGGCAAATGGACCCGCAAGCAGGTCCTCGGGCACCTGATCGATTCGGCCTCCACCAACCACCAGAGGTTCGTGCGGGGGCAACTCTCCAAGCATGCGGTCATTCCCGGTTACAACCCGGACCAGTGGGTCGAGGTCCAGAAGTACCAAGAGCTTCCCTGGCTCACCATCCTGAACCTCTGGTATGCCTACAACCAGCACCTGCTGGGCATCGCCAGCAAAATCGAACCCGACAAGCTGGACAACGTGATCCAGATTGCCGGAGAATCCTTCGAAGCTCCCCTTCGCTGGTGGGTCACCGATTACGTGCGTCACCTGCGGCACCACCTTGGACAGGTTTTTAACGGCATCGACTCCGATGACACCACCTCGGGTTGAAGCTTTCCCATTTTTGGAACAGGCGCCAGCACTGCTGGCGCTTTTTCACTTTCAGGGCACTTCGTGGCCTTGAGAGGCCTGCCACACCTCAAACCACTGTTCATCGGTCAGGTGGACCTCCAGAGCCTTCACCGCTTCATCGATGGCTTCGATCCGGTGGGACCCAGTGATCGGGATGGGCCGAGCCGGATGCTTCAAAATCCATGCGTACACCACAGTGGATACCGCAACCCCCAGACTCTGGGCCAGCTTTTCAAGGGTGCTTCTGACCCGTTTTGCCCGCTCTGAATGTTCCGTGAAAATGCGGCCCTGTGCCAGAGGAGACCACACCATTGGAGGGGCCTTCAGTTGCTGGGCCTGATCGAGGGTCCCGTCATGCAAGGGGTCCAGATGCAATGGGGAAAGCTCAATCTGGTTGGTGACCAGTTCAAAACGGCTGTTCAGCAAATCAAACTGGGCAGGGGTGAAGTTGGACACCCCGAAATGCAGCACTTTTCCCTCAGCTTTGAGTAGGCTGAATGCTTCGGCGACCTCATCGGCGTGCATCAGAGGGCTCGGGCGGTGCAGCAGCAGCACATCCAGATGATCGGTTTGGAGGGCCTTTAAGGACTGGTCCACCGAGTTCAGGATGTGTTTTTTAGAGTGGTCGTAACTTTTGATGTGGTGCTCTGGCCTCTGGTCTGAGATCAATTTGATCCCGCATTTGCTGACCAGTTGCATCTGTGACCTGAGTTCAGGGCGCAAAGCCAGAGCCTCTCCAAACAGCTGTTCCACGCTGTAATTGCCATAAATGTCGGCATGGTCGAAGCTGGTGACCCCCCGTTCAAGGCACTGCTCAATCCAACGCAGGCGTTGTTCCTTGGTCCAGTTCCAGTCGGCCATGCGCCATGCTCCGGCCACAATCGGAGAAAGCTGAACAGGTTTCACAGGTGCACCTCTGGTTGCAGGCTGTGCAGGACGGCTTGCACTCCAATTTCGGCCACCTGGCGGTCTTCCTCTGGAGGGAGTCCACTGACGGCCACGCTGCCCACCACCTGATTCTGGAACAGCACAGGGACCCCGCCATCCCAGCCCACGTACCGGAGTTCGCCGTAATTTGTGAAGCTCCAGCCCTGTTCTCGGGATGCCTGTCCGGTCTGTCCGGTGGTTTCGCCCAGTCGGGCTGCGGTGTAGGCCTTGTTGGTGGCCACCTGAATGGAAGGCAAGCCTGCACCGTCCATGCGTTTCAAGGCCAGAAGTTCTCCGTGTGCATCGGCAATGGCGATCACGGCAGGGGTCTGCCGTTTTTGCAATTCGGCATGGACGGCGTTCAGTGCCAATGTGGCTTCCTGCTCGCCAAGGCTGAGGATGTGTTTCATGGGGTCTCCTTTTCCGAAGGGATGTACAATCATCTTACGGGATTTCGAACAGAAATCAATACCACGGTTCTATTTCTCGTACTAAAGTATGGAAACTTCAACTTCTGAAACCCCCACCAGCACCTTCGCGCAACGCCTCAGAGAACTCATCGGTGAGCAAAGTGTGGCAGCCTTTGCCCGCAAAGTCGGACTCGGGGAAGCCCTGATCCGCAAGTACCTCAACGGAGCCGAACCCAGCCTGTCCAGAGCCAACCAGATCGCCAGAGCCGCCAACTGCTCCCTCGAATGGCTGGCCACCGGCGGCGGATTCCGTTACCGTCAGGCCGAAGTGGTGGACATGGCCGCTCTGGAACTCGCCATCAAATACGCCTTGCAGCTTTCCGGGCAACAGGACGCTCCTTTCAAGCTCGATGCCACCATGAAACTGATGGTCACCCTGTACCAGTACCTCCGGGCCACCAAAAAACCAGATGGCACCTTCGACGAAGAAGAAACCCTGCAATTTGGCCGTTACATCGCGGGAATCTGTGGGGTCTGAGTTATGCTTGAAGCATGAAACGCAAGGCCAAGAAAACCAACGTCCCCTCCACACCTGCCCTGAATTCCGATGCAGACCGGGTGGCTGCTTTCCTGTCTTTTTCCCCAGAGGTCCAGCAAGCGTACATCCGGGCCATGCAGTCCATTGACCCCTCCGCCCTGAAATATCTGGAAGCGCACCCCGAGGCCAGCAAAGTGCTCCGCCAGTCCCAGCTTCAAGAGGTGCTTTCTGAAACCCTCAAAGGCCTGAAAAAGTAATGCAAGACCTGATGAACATCATGCGCCGCTTGCGGGCTCCAGACGGATGTCCATGGGATCAGGAGCAGACCCATGAAAGCTTGCGGCCTTACATGCTGGAAGAAGCCGCAGAAGCCGTGGACGCCATCTCCAAAGGGGACCTGAACGAACTCAAAGGGGAGCTTGGAGACGTGCTGTTGCAGGTGGCGTTTCACTCGGTCATTGCAGAAGAGGCAGGGACCTTCAATTATCAGGACGTGGAACAGGGCATCTGTGAAAAACTCATTCGCCGCCATCCCCATGTGTTTGCAGACACCAGCGTTCAGGATGCCAATGAAGTGGTGCGCAACTGGCAAGACATCAAAAAAGCCGAAAATGGTGGCAAGGAAAAACACCCCCTCGAACGCATCCCGAGCAGTCTGGGGGCTCTGGAACGCTCCAGACAGGTGATGAAAGCCCTTGGCTCTGAAAAAGGCTCACTGGATGCTGTCCGCGAAGTCCTTCAAAAGGCCGACAACACCGAAGAAGGTGTGCTGGACGCTCTGGAAGCTGTGGTGGCATGGGCCAGAAGCCTCGATCTCAACCCTGAAATCCTGCTGCGTGCCCGCACCGAAAAGCGCATTGATGATGTCCTCGATCCTGACCAATGACCTGCTGACCGCCCTGAAAAGCCGGGAGCGCCTGACCCTGCACCTCCCCGAGTACCGCCATGCTGCCGTACTGGTGGGCTTCACCGATGAACCAAACCCCAGAGTCCTGCTGACCGTGCGTTCTCTGGACCTCCCGAGCCATCAAGGCCAGATCAGTTTTCCGGGCGGCAAAATCGAAGCAGGGGAGACCATCATTGAAGCGGCACTGCGGGAAGCCGAAGAAGAGGTGGGTCTTGACCCCTCACAGGTGAAAGTGCATGGCCTCTGGGACGACACCTTCACCCCGCAAGGCTTCCATGTGACGCCAGTGATTGTCACCCTTCCACCCGATTACCCTTACACCCTGACCCCAGAGGTGGCTGAAATCCTGCTGGTGCCCGTTTCCGACCTGCAAAATCTGTCTCCAGAGACCCTGACCCGAGAATTCAAGGGTCGTACCCACCTGATTTACACCTATCCGTGGCAGGGGCACCGCATCTGGGGCATGACGGGACGCATCATTCACGGGGTTTTGCACCCACACCTGCACCCTCGGGAGTATTAGTGCAGGGGTACAGGAGAGGGTATGCAAGCAGAGCCCTCTCCCAGAAAAGTGGACAGTTCACAGTGAACAGTTCACAGCGAGATGGGATTCTGAGCTGTGCCAAAGAGGAGAGGGCAGCATCACAAGACTGTTCCACAATCAAAAGTCACCGCCAGACTTCCCAGAGGGATTCGAGCTCATGCGTGTGAGGCCATGGGGGTTCATTCCTGAAGGGGTTGCATCAGAAATTGAACTCAGTCTCACCAGATCTTGAAATAAATTGACCGACCGGTCAGACAATCATATACTGTTCCAATGACTGTTGGAATCACTGCTCTGGCCACCCACCTTCCCGAGAAACGCCTCACCAACGACGACCTTGCCCACCTCGTGGACACCAGTGATGAATGGATTTTTTCCCGCACCGGAATCCGTCAGCGTTTCGTGGCTGGAGAACAGGAATACACCAGCACCCTTGCCATTCAGGCCGTCCAGAAGCTGCCCCCAGAGGCCCTTCAGGGCGTGGATCTCATCATCGTGGCCACCTCCACACCAGATGCTTTTTTTCCATCGGTGGCAGCTCTGGTGCAAGACCACTTCAAGCTGCAAGCCGCAGCATTTGACCTGTCTGCTGCATGTGCCGGATGGGCTTACGCCATCAACATCGCGGTCAGTCAGATCCAGAGCGGCATGAGCAAAAAAGCCCTGGTGATTGGCTCGGAAACCATGTCCAAAATCACCAACTGGCAGGACCGCACCACCGCTGTGCTGTTTGGAGATGGTGCAGGGGTGGCCGTTCTGGAAGAGGTCCCAGAGCCCTACGGCTTCAAAAGTTTCGCATGGGGCACCGACGGCTCTGGAGCAAAACACCTTCATGCAGGGGCCATTGCCAAAAACCTGCCCTCGGGTGATCCCCTCAGTCCTCACATCGTTCAAAATGGCCGTGAAGTGTTCAAGTTCGCCACCCGCGTCATCCCCGAGGCGATCCAGACCGCCACCCAAAAAGCGGGTCTGACCCTTGCCAACCTCGATTTGATCGTCACCCATCAGGCCAACGCCCGCATCATCGAATCTGCTGCACAGCGTTTGGGTCTGGACCTCGAAAAATTCGTGGTCAGCCTGCACGAACACGCCAACAACTCCACCGCCTCCATGCCCATGGCTCTGGACCACGCCCTGAAAAATGGACGCCTCAAAAAAGGCGATCTGGTCGCTCTGGCGGGTTTTGGAGGGGGCTTGACCTGGGCTTCAACGGTCCTCAGGTGGGCGTATTGACGCCAGAGGTTCAATGGTTCCATCTGGGTACCCACCGTTTGCAACATCTGAAATGGGGGGAGCAGGGTTCGTCTGTGGTTCTGCTGGCCGGAATGGGACACACTGCCCACATCTTCACAGAATTGGCCCCTCTGCTGGCCCAAAACCATGTGGTTTATGCCCTGTCCAGAAGAGGCCATGGAAAATCGGAGATGCCCCCTGAAGGGGATTTTACCCCTCAAGCTCTGGCAGAAGACCTGCTGGGTTTTGTGGAAGGGTTGAATCTCCAAAACATTTTGCTGATGGGTCATTCCATTGCTGGCAACGAGATGACCCTTGCTGCGTCCATGCAGCCAGAGCGTTTTGCAGGACTGGTCTATCTGGACGCAGCTTATGATCGCAGTGGTGTGCTGGACCGCATTCGTCAGGATCCCCAAATTCAACAGAGCAAACCCCAGCCACAAACGCTGGAAGGCTTCAGGCAGGACGCTTCAGCACAATACGGTTTCTGGAATGCTGCTCTGGAAGCCGATCTGCAAGACCAACTGGTCCTGAAAGAGGGAAGACTGCAATTGCGTCCAGAGTGGCAAAACATGTTGAGAGACACCCACACTTTTGCACCAGATTACCGTGCAATACGGTGCCCTGCTCTGGCGATTTACGCTCCTCTGATGGGCCATCCGGTTTTTCTGGAGCAGGTGATGTTGCCCTGGCAGGACAGGTCGATCAGACAGTTCTCTGAGCAGTGTGCTCAGGGACAGGTGCAGTGGTGGCACAGCGAAAATCACCAATTCTTTGCAGCGCAGCCAGCAAAAGTGCTTCAGAAGCTGCTGCTCTGGAAAACCAATATATAAATCAATAAAAATTTCACAAATTAAATATAAAACCTAAACATACACAAATAATGGATTTGGGTGGAAGCATTTACTTCCACCCAAATCCTGTTTTCAGCGCTTTGAAGCAACAAAACAACTGCTGTTCTGTTTTCCCATCGCCTCAGGATACAGTCGGGCCAGACGAAGCACTTCCACAGCCAGCATGGTTTCATGGTAGTTCATGGTCCAAATGCTTCCCTTGGTGGTGTCAAAGACCTGCAGGTCTCCCACATGCACCGATTGATACCATCCACCGAATTCTTTGTCCACAAAGTGGTTTTGAATGAAATTCTCTTGAAGGGCAAATTCCTTCAAAGTGTCATCTTTGCGTACCACATAAAAATGCAGGAAGCCTCTGGCGGTTTCGCTGTTGGCCCACCAGACATAAAAATCATTGTCTGGATTGCCTTGCAAGGGAGTGCCGTCATGGTCGGTGACTTCGTATTGCATGGCCCCGGTGTCTGGATTCAAGGCGTGCACCTCCACAAACTTCTTGAGTTTCTGGGCGGTTTTCAGCCATTGGGGATCAAAGCCCCTTTCCACGGCCCGAGAGAGCAGGTAGGCCAATTCGATGTTGTGTCCGGTGCTCGCCTGTCTGGAGGTGGTCCATTGGGTGTCTCTGGTGTAGGGGGCAGAAGCAGGTTCCCATGCGCTGTCGTAGTTGTAGGCAACGTAGCCCCGGTCTGTGTAACCTGTTTGGTCCCTGTACAGCACCTGAATCAGCCCTTCGCCTGCTTGCTGGATCATCTGGTGGACTTCGGCTTTGCGTTGGCCTTTCAGGATGTCATGCAAAGCCATCAGGGCTTCGAAGTAGTGGGTGAACACATCGCTGTTGTTGTTGCCTTCAACGGCGGTGAAGTCTGCATTGAAGCCAGGGTGCACAATGCCGGGGTGTTCTTTAACCACGAAGTGGTTTTTCATCACATCAAGTTGCTGAAGAATGACCCGCAGGTACTTGATGTCTTTGGTGATGTCGTACAGGTGGGTCAGGGTGAACAGGCCAAAAACATTGCCGTATCCCTGCTTGCTGCGACTGGTGGGGTTGCCGTTGCGGTCTACTTCCCAGTAAAACCCTCCCAGTTTGGGGTCCCAGAAGTGTTTCAGCAGAAAGTCTGCACCATCAATGGCTGCTTGCTTGAAACGTGGCTCTTTGCTGGCACGGTACGCTTCGATGTTCATGTAGATGGCACGCTCTTGGGCCACTGAACTGATGGTGTCTGTGGGCTTGGGTTGCCAGTCTCGGGTCAGGTTGACATTGAAGAATCCAGAGAAACCGGGGTTGTAGGCTCCCATTCCGGTTTTTCCTTCAGGTCCTCCGTTCCAACGGTCCACGTTTTGCACCAACTGTTTGCAGTAGGTTTCCACCTGAACGGGTGCAGAGAGGGTTTGCGCAGATGCCAGAGTGCCTGAAGCAAGAATCAAAGAGAGCAATGTGCGGTGACGCATGATGGACCTCCAAAGGTTTTGTTCACTAAACCAATCCATATGTATCGTAAACAAAACAGATTGTATCGTAAACAAATCTAAGGTCAATCGGGTGGATTGCAGTCACCTAGACCACAATCCCAACCTGCATCACATCATCACTGCGGTGTTTTCAGGTCTGTTTTCAATTGAACCGTCTGGGCATGCCTCACAATGGTCTCCGCTGCTGCCTCAGGGCTCAATCCAGTGACATCCAGAGTCAGCACATTTGGATGATGGACCTGATAAACCGTCTGGGTCTGATGGATGTGCCGGGCAAGCTCTGATTGTGTAGGCTTGAAGCGTGTTTTTCGGTCTTCACCTTGAATGCGCCTCATGTTTTCTTCAAGGGTGCAAACAAGCTGGACGGGCACAAAGGTGGCATCCCGCCACCTTGCCAGATCCCGACGCATGCAGTACTCCACGTCGTTTTCTTCATGGTCGGTCCGGGCATTGGTGAACACAAAACTCCACTCTGGAGGAGAAAGGGTGTTGATGGCCTCAAAAACCGCAGCAAAAATCTGATGCACCCGATGTCCAAACGTCGGTGGCAGCCCTTTGCTGTGGTCCAGATCGATCACGTTGTAGATGGGGTTGGTCAGGCTGTGGTTGTCAATCAGCCTCGCCCCGGTTTGTTCAGTGATGCATTTTGCGATGGTGTATTTGCCAACCCCCGGAAAACCCAGAAGGTAAATGATGGTGTTTTGCAATTTCATGAGGCTCCCTCAAAACCGTGAAAGCCAGAGCAGTCAGCTCTGGAACGCATGTTTCAACCTTTTCCCATGCTGCATGGCAGTGGGAATGGATGGATTGAAAAGCGCTCAGTCTATCACTTTGGGAACCTCGGGATTTTGATTCAGTGTAACAAAAAATCCCGGCTTTACAGGGCCGGGATGGGTGATTTCAGGGTTTCAATCTGCAGGGAGGTTCTCGGGTTTGACCACCCTGAGTTTGTCATCCAGTTTGATGCCCCAGTGGGCTGCCATGACTTTTTTGACGGCAGGCAAAGCCACCCCAGAGCCTTCCCCGCCGAATTCGAAGAAGGCCACCACCACCAGATCCGGGTTGTTCAGGGGACCGTAGCCTTCGTACCAGCTGTGCTCAAAATCGCGCAGTTTGCCATCAATGCGGATGGTGGTCTGGGCGGTTCCGGTTTTCCCTCCGGTGCGGATGGGGAACAGGTCCGGCCCGAGCATGTGTTTGCTGGTGCCCTCCCGGGTGGTCATTTCCATGCCCTGTTTGACCTGCTGCCAGCCAAATGCGCTGCCGGGAAGCTGAACCACGGGTTTGTGGGGTTGGATTTTGCCATCGATGGCCCGAATGACCGTGACGGGTTGTTTCTTGCCTTCGTTGACCAGCGTGGCCAGCACTTTGGCAATTTGCAGTGGCGTGGTGGTCACATCCCCCTGGCCGATGCTCATGTTGAGGGTGAAGCCGGGGTACCACTCTTTGTAGTCTTTGGCGCTCGGGACGATGCCGACTTTCTCGCCAATCAGCTCGATGCCGGTTTCTTCACCGAAGCCCAGTTCGCGGAGGCGTTTGGCCAGCACATTGGAGAACGGCACCGGATCCCCTTTGATGGAAGCCTGATAGTACCAGGGGTTGCAAGAGTGGGCGATGGCTCCGCGTCCGTCGATGGGCCCCCGGTTCCGCCAGTCCCAGTTGCGCCATGCCCGGCCTCCATAAAAGATGCTGGAGGGGCAGTTGAACACCGGGTTGGTCCCGAAGTGTTCGATGATGGCGTTGGTGGTGCTGGGTTTGTACACGCTTCCCGGTGTGAAGGCGTTCACGGCCCGGTTGATCATCGGGCTGTTCAGGCTGCCTGCCCCCAGAGCTTTCCCGGCCTCTGGAGCCGTAGGGGACTGTGCGAACCAGTTGGGGTTGAAGGTGGGTCTGCTGGCCAGAGCCAGCACTTCGCCGTTGCGGGGATCGAGGGCCACAATGGCCCCTTGCGCCTCTTTGATGTCCCTGCGGCCTTTGAGTTGCCTCAGCACATCTTGCAAGCCTTCTTCGAGGGCCTTTTCGGCTGCTTTCTGTAACTTGCTGTCGATGGTGAGGGTGTAGTTTTTTCCGGCTTCCCCTTCGCGCTCCACACGTTCGGTGATGCGGCGGCCTGCGGAATCCACCTCGATGATCTTCAGGCCGTTGACCCCGCGCAGTTTCTCTTCCAGACTGGCTTCCAGTCCGGTTTTTCCGCTGATGTCACCCCTCTGGTACTTCCCTGAGGCCAATTCGGTTTCGTCAATCGGTTTGACGTACCCGAGCAGGTTGGAGGCCAGTTTGCCCTGCGGATACACCCGTTCGATGCGCTCACGGAGTTCGAGGTTTGGCTGGTACACCACGTACTCGTACAGGGCGGAAAGGTTCTGCTGGGGCACGTTCTGGGCCAGCACCACTTCACTGCCCACGGGAAGCTCTGGCATTTTGGGGTCTTTGATGCCTGCAAGGTAACGGATTTTTTCCCATGCCACCAGAGGGCGGTTGGTTTTGCTGTTGATCCACTTGTAGACCAGATCCACACTGATCCGGTTGGTGGCAAGCAGGACCCCATCACGGGTGCGGATTTCTCCGCGCCATGCCCGGATGGGTTCGACGCGCTGTGAGTTGCTCTGGCTTCTGGACTGGAACTGGTCGTACTTCTGGACCTGCCAGTCGTACAGCCGGTACCCGAAGGCCAGCAGCACCAGCGTGAAGAAAATGGCGATGCCCTTCAGTCGGTTCATATTCTCCGGTCGTCGGTGGCCACCCGGCCCAGAGCCCAGTCGGCCATGCGGTACATCAGGGGGGTGAACAGCAAGGTGAACCCCACCTGTGAAGGCAAAACGGTGTAGAGGGTGTGCACGGTGACCAGGTTGCTGCGCAGCCAGTAGGTCAGGAAAAGGAACACCGTCCACTGGCCGATCAGGGCCAGAATCAGGCACAGGGTTTCCCGTCCGGGGGTTTGCTGGCTGAGCCACACCCTTGCGCCATAAAACAGGTACACGGCACCGGCCAGAGCGGTGGCATGGAGGCCCATCAAACCTGCGCCCAGAGCGTCCTGAAACAACCCGATCAGGAACGCCACCAGAATGCCCCAGTTCATGGGAAGCCGGGCAGCAAAGATCAGGGCCAACAGCAAGAACAGGTCTGGCCCGTCAAAACCCCACGCTCTGGGCAGCAGAATGGGGAACATCCCCTGCACCACCACGGTCAGCAGAATGAACAGGATGGGTCGAATCATAAAGCCCTCAACAGGATCACTTCTTCAAGGTTGCTGACATCCACATCCGGTTTGATGAACGCCACCCGTTTGGTGGCATTGGCCCCGAGGGGCAGCACGTTGTCCACCACGCCCACCCGCACATTCGCCGGGTACACCCCACCCAGAGAGGCGGTCACGATCTGGTCTCCGACTTGCACGTCCACATTGCGGGGAAATTCAGCCCTCAGGCGGTCTGGTGGTGCGCCCACAGCAATGCCTCGCCCGGCTTTGCCCTGAATCGCCACACCCACATTCGACTCGGGATCCACCAGGGTAATCACCCAGGCTTCGGTCCGACTGACCTCCATCACCTGTCCGACCAGACCCGAGGGCACCGTGACGGGCATGTTGCGCTGCACGCCCTGCTGTCCACCCACGTTGATCCTCAGGCGGGAAAGCAGGGGAGAAGGGTCAATGGCGGTGATTTCGGCAGTGGTGAAGATGCCCGGACTGACGGTTTTGCGAACCGCTTCTGCACGCTGCAAACGCGCCACCTCCAGACGAAGCTGCCGGACCTCATTTCTCAGGTTCTGCAGCTCTTCGTAATTGAGGTTGTAGCGTTCGCGGAGGTCACGTTGTTCAATCACACTTGCCACCGCATCCCGCACATTGCTGGACACCTGCCCGGCCAGTCGGGTCAACGGAACGATGCCACTGGTGACCGCCATCGGAGGGGTGGGCATGAAGCGGGTCATCACCAGTCCAACGATCATCAGGGCCACGAACAGCAAGGAAAGCTGTTTAAACATGCTCCCCCAGCAACTTCACGCCCGCCTCGTGCGCGACGTGCATCAGGCGCACCAGAGGCAAACCGACCACATTGAAGTAATCCCCGTGAACCCCTTCAATCAGCAAGGCCCCGAGTTCCTGAATGCCGTACCCTCCGGCCTTGTCGAGGCCTTCTCCGGAATTCACGTACCACTCGATCTCCTGATCACTCAGGGCCCGGAATTTGACACGGGTGACCTCCACCCCAGAGACGGTTTTCTCGGGGGTGCTGACCGTCACGCCGGTCATGACTTCGTGCTCCCGGCCTTGCAGCCTCTGGATGAAGCGGCGGTTCTCTGCGGCGTCCACAGGTTTGTTGAGGATTTCATTGTCCAGCACCACAATGGTGTCTGCAGCCACGATGCAGGCGTGGGGTTCTTGATCCCGAACCGCAAGGGCCTTCTGGCGCGAAAGGTCTCTGGCGACCTCAAAGGGGGTGGGGGCGTGGGACACCTCATCGGTGTGGGCCACCTGAATGCGAAAGGTCAACCCGAGCCGGGACAGCAACTCCCGACGGCGGGGACTCTGGGAAGCGAGCACCCATTCCACGTGTGTCCTCAAACCTCCCTTGACGGTCCTGCGAAAATTTGAACGTCCAGAACAAGCATTTTGCTGGAAGGAAATGAAAAAGGTGGTGCCTTGAAAAACGACATACCTTACAAGCATACTCGCTGTTGGGGTGAGAATCGAGAACACAGTGGGAGACGTCAGGGTCAGCGCAAAGTCTGACTTTTGGCATGTCACTTGAAAAAGCGTTCAGCGATCAGCTTTCAGCAAAAAGCTCACCAAAAGGCTTTTGCAAACAGCAAAACAAAAAGCCACAAACGGAAAGTCTGAGTGGCTTTCCGTTCAAAAGGCAGCCAGAAAACTGTCCTTATTGCTGACGGCTGATCGCTGACGGCTTTTGCTCTGCCCCTTGAAGCACTGCAAAGGCAAAACCTTTAACATGAAAGCATGAACATCACCAGTCATGGCGCCGCGGAAACGGTGACGGGAAGCTGTCACCTGCTGGAAGTCTCTGGAAAACGCATTTTGATTGATTGTGGATTGTATCAGGGCAGCCGGGAACTGGAGGAACGCAACCAGCAACCCTTTGATTTTGATCCGGCCTCTCTGGATCTGGTGCTGGTCACCCACGGGCACCTTGATCATGTGGGACGCTTGCCTCTGCTGATCAAGCAGGGCTACCACGGCAAATTTCACTGCACCCCGGCCACCCGGGCCGTCACCGAAATCATCTTGAGGGACGCTGCCCGCATCGCAGAGGAAGACCACGACCGGGACCTCCGCAAGGCCCGCAGGCAAGGTCGGGAAAGTCAGGTGCTGCCTCCGCTGTACACCGAGAAAGACGTGGATCGCTTGCTGGAACGCATGGTGCCCGATGCCCACTGGGACAAACCCCTGCAGTTTCACGGCATTCGCATTCAGTTTCATCCAGCGGGTCACGTGCTGGGTAGTGCATGGATCGAAATCGAGCATGACGGCAAGAAAGTGGTTTTCTCTGGAGACCTCGGGAACCGAGAAAGTCCCGTGGAGGCGGACTTTGAACTTCCCGGCCCTTGTGATGCTGTGGTCATCGAATCCACTTACGGCAACCGCAACCACCGCACCCAGAGGGACACCATCGACGAATTTGCCCGTGTCCTGCAAGAGAGCCTGCGCAAAGACGGCAAAGTTCTGATTCCGTCTTTTGCGCTGGAACGCACCCAGAACATCCTGTACGTGTTGCGACAATTGCAGGATGAAGGGCGCATCCCCCTCACCCCGATCTACCTGGACTCTCCAATGGGTTCCAAAATCACCCGCCTGTACGAGAAACTGGGCGGAGAATTCAACTTCGACCTCGAACAGGACCTCCGCCAAGGAGACCGCCCTTTCACCCCAGAGAACCTGTTCATCACGGCCACCTCTGGGGAATCCCGCAACCTGAACGACCTCAAAGGAGGGGCCATCATCATGGCCGGTTCGGGAATGCTCTCGGGAGGGCGCATCGTGCACCACCTCAAACACCAGCTCTGGAAGGAAAGCACCAGCCTGGTGATTGTGGGTTACCAGAGCCCGAATTCCCTCGGGGGTCGCCTGATTGCCGGGGCAGACACTGTGCGTATTTTTGGCGAAGAGATCGCCGTCAGGGCCAGTGTGCACACCATTGGCGGATTCTCGTCCCACGCAGATCAGGATGACCTGCTGGCCTTTCTGGCACCCACCGGGCAGGCCCATGTGCATCTGGTGCACGGGGACATCACCGTGATGGAAACCTTCCAGAAGGTTCTGGAAGAACAGGGCCGGAAAGCCACCATCAACCGGCACGGCCAAACGTACCCTGTGGGGCATTGAATTTGAAGCCCACCCTCAAAGACGTGGCCCAGAAAGCGGGGGTGTCCGTGGCGACAGCTTCTCGGATTCTGAATGCCAGAGGCGGTTACCATCCGGACACCCGGGCAAGGGTCCTGCAGGCCATGCAGGACCTCGGGTATGTCGTCTTGCATGCTCCAGAACCTGAGCCTTCTTCAAAAAGACCGATCTTGGGTGTGGTGTTTCCGAAGGTGGCCAGCATGCTCATTCAGGAAGCCCTTGCGGGACTTCAACAAGCTGCACACCAACATGGCTTTGAAATTTTGGTGGGGCACACCGATGGTTCTCTGGAACGCACCCTGACGGTCCTGCGCACTTTTCTGGACCTCCCGGTGAAGGGGGTGGTTTTTGCCAGCGAAATCCTGCACCGCGAATACCACGATCTGTTGCAGAAGCACCAAACCCCTGTGGTGCTGCTTTCTGCGATTTCTTTTCAGTTCCCTGTGCCTTTCGTGCGCTGTGATGACCGCCGTGCAGCCTTTCTGGCCACCGATTTCCTGATTCGGAAAGGACACCGGGACATCGCCATCATTGCCGGAGCCCGTTCGGATCCGTTCAGTTCCACGGCTCGGGTGACAGGTTATCTGGATGCCTTGCTGCACCACCAGCTTCCGGTGCAGGAACGGCACATCGTGTACACCAGAGGTTTCTCTTTTCAGGACGGAAAAGACGGTTTTCGGTTGCTGCTGGAACGGGAAACCGCAGTCAGTGCAGTGTTCGCATGCAGCGATGAGATGGCTGCAGGTGTGCTGTCCGTTGCCGCAGAGCACCACATGTCCGTGCCAGAGCAACTCAGTGTGATGGGCTACGACAACCTGCCCTTGTGCCAGATGACCCATCCCACCCTGACCACGGTGGCCCAGCCTTTTGTGGAGATGGGCCAGCAAGCGGTGCACCTGTTGATGGAATGCCTGCACAACCCCGATGGTCAGAAAGGACTGGACCTCGGGGTGCACATCATCGAGCGGGGGTCTGTGCGGTCACTGCCCTGAAAAAGCTTTCTGGAACATTTCAGAGCGGATGTGCAGTCCTGTGGATCCCTCTTCAACAAACAGGTTCCCGAAACGGGTGTCCACCACGGTCAATCCTCCGTCCAGAGCACGGCCTTTCCCAAGGTCTGTGGCTTCAATGGCGGGTTTCTCGATGTGAAACCACCACTTCTCAGGGGAGTACCACACCAGATGGGTGCTCTCTCCGAGTCGGGTGTTCGGGTAATCGAACTTGAAGGTGCCGTCCGGTTGCCGGAAACTTTCCATGGGGTAACTGCCACTCGGGCGTTTGAGGATGCTTTCCAGAAATTGTGCCGATTCTGTGGGTTTGGGCGTAAAAATCCCTGTGAATCCCAACCCGAAAAAAGCCACCGCCAGCAAAGGAAAAAGCAAAAAAGGCACCCGTGGGGCAGGCTTTTTCATCACCACTTCTTCTTGCACCACCGGAGAAATCTCACGGGTTTTGACTTCCTTGCGGATGCGGGTGATCAGCTTGGCTTTGGTGTCCAGATAGGTCACTTCGGTGATCTCACCGCTTTGCCAACTCTGGTGCAGGTCCTTGATTTGCGAAGCACTGCTGTGGTCGGTGCGGGTCTGGATGTACTTCTGGATCAACAGGTATTCCTCGGGGTTGACCAGTTTCTGTTGCCTGATTTCTTCGAGCACCATCGCCTCGGGAGATAAACCGCGCATATGCCTCCAATGCTGCAGGGGATTGCAGTTCATTCTAACCTCAGGACGGCTTCAGCGTTCAAGGGAGGTTGAATACAGGTTCACCGCAAAGTCTGACCTTTGGCATGGCACTTGAGAAAGCAGTCAGCGCTCAGTGAAAAGCGGATCCAGAGGCTTTTGCTTTCGAGAGCAGCAAGACCCAAAGGCCAAGCCCCATCAGGTTTGGCAAGCTCAACCGACTGGAAGAAGACTTTCCTTCTGGCTGACGGCTGAACGCTGAGGGCTGACGGCTCTTTCTTTTTTCATCGCCCGAACAGCGACTTTGCGTCTACCCTGAGGTTGAAGAAGCCATCTGTCAAAACAAGATGGGTTTTGATTTTGATGTGGCGACCAGAGTGAGGCTCTGCCATTTCGCCTATCCTGACAAAGCCAGAGAGCTGTACACTGATTTTGAAAACGATTTCAAAACCTTCAGGAGGACACCCCCATGCTCTACCCACACCATCAATCCGCCCTTGAACGCTTCATCGCCCAGTACAGCCAGAACCCAGAGGTGCAGGCCATTGTGGTTGGGGGGTCTCTGGTCAAGGGTTTCGGGAAACCTTCCAGCGATCTGGACGTGCTGATTGTGGTGGACGAAGAGGCTTTCGAGCAGCGCAAAGCTTCGGGTCAACTTTCCTACTACTCCGAAGACTTCACGGACTACGAAGGAGGCTACGTGGACGGCAAGCACCTGTCCCTCGCTTTCCTGCGTACTGTGGCCGAAAAAGGCAGTGAACCTGCCAGAGCTGCCTTCTGGAAGTCTTTTGTTGCTTACTCCAGAGGGGACGCTGCGGAACTGCAATCCCTGCTGGAGCAGATCACCACGTATCCAGAGGAGGGCGTTCAGGACCGCATTCACCGTTTCATGGCGCAGGTGCAGGCCATGCACTGGTACGTTGGAGAGGGTGAAAAGCACCAGAACCCTTACTTGCTTTCATGGTCGGCCAATCGTGCGGTACTGTTCACTGCCCGGATGCTCCTTGCCCACAACCGCCTGTTTTTCCCTTACCACAAGTGGATGCTCAGAATGCTCGAACTGGCCCCAGAGTTGCCTGAGGGATACCTGCAAAAAGTGGATGCTTTGATGAAAAGCCCTTCCGTGCAGGGCACCCGAGACCTGTGCGACTTGGTGCTTGGGTACCAGGATTGGGGCACCCCCAAACTGCACTGGACGAACCTGTTCATGCAGGACAGTGAACTCAACTGGTTGAGTGGTCAGACCCCCATCGAAGACCTGTAAGCTCCTTTGCTCACTGCATCAAGCCGCAAGCCTTGTCCAGCATGACTTTCCACTCATCCCGACCAAATCGGCGCGGTTCGAGTTTCAGGTCCAGCTTTTCGGTGGTCTCGGGCTTGGGAACATACAGGGCTGTGGGTTTCAGGACCAGTTGCCGCAAGCGGGTGAATCCCAGCACAAAATCCACCTTCAGGACGTAATGCTCACTCAGCAGGGTTTTTAAAGGATCAAAATCCCCCTCCAGAGCGGCCAGCAATGTGGGGTGCGGGCTGTACACGTGCTCGTCGAGGTGTTTCAAAGTGCGGCTCTGGTCCAGCAAAAACCCTGCGTTGGCAAGCTGGTATCCAGAGAGGTGCCTTCTGCACACGTCTTCGGTGTCGGTGCGAAGCAGGCGGATGGAGAGACCTCTTGAATCTGCCGCCTGCAGGTACGTCCAGAGGCGTTTCACACTGCTGTAATTCTCCATCTGCATGTACCCCTGAGGGGTGTCTTCTAGGGGCTTGGTGGGCTTCAAATTCAAAGTTCCACTCATGCCACCACCCCGTTTTCAGACGGGGTTTCCGGGGCCTCCTGCGAAGTGGTTTCTTTCTGCTGGGCCAGCATCTCCTTGAAGGCAGCCACCTCTGGAGGCTCACCAATCAGGATCACCTTGTCTCCCTCAATGAAAGGGGTTTTGTTGTTGGGGATCAGGATTTTGCCTTCTCGGGCAATGGCAAAAATCAGGATGCTCTCGGGAAGGTCGATCAGGTCCTTGGTTTTGTCGTACCAGTGGGTGGGCACATCAATTTCGCTGATTTGTTCGGTGTCCCCTTGCAGCACGGTCACCGGCTGGTTTCTCAGGAGGTCCATCAGGTCCTGCGGTCCGGGCTGGCTGAGTGCCTCGGACACAATGTTGCTGATGTGTGCGCCGGACTCTGCCCGGACGTTTTTCTGCTCGACGTACAGGCTGTACACCCCGCCGACTGCGTAAGCGGTGAAGGTGGAAAGCACCAGAGGGATCAGGATTTGTTCACCGCTCCAGGTGGCGACCAGCAGGGTGGCTCCGAGGGGGATGTTGGTGGTGCTGCTCAGGAAAGCGGCTGCCCCCACCAGACCAAACACCAGCACATTCACTGGATCTGCTGGGAAAACCGCGTTGATGGCAGCCCCCAGACTGGCCCCGGCGAATCCGCCGATCACCAGTTGAGGGGTGAAGTACCCTCCGATCATGAAGGTCCCTGAGACCATCAAGGTGATCATGAAGCGCACCATGAAGTGCTGGTACACGCTCAAGTCATCCAGCATGCCCAGCATCCCGAGTTGCAACCAACCCAGTCCGTCCCCGAGGGTGCCATCAAAGAACACGCTGCACAGGGCCACCCCCACTGCTCCAGCCACCGGAACGAACAGCAGGTTGATTTTCAGGCTTCTCAGGTTTCTGCGCAGGGCACGGATGGCTTGCAGGTACACGTTGGCCATCCCGGCAATCACGGCCCCGAGCAGCAGGTACAGGGGCATGGACCAGTACGAAGGGGTTTCGACGGGCGGAATGTCCAGCAAGGGAGAAAACCCCATCAAAGAGCCGTAAACCGCATAAGCTGCCACGCTGGACAGCACGGCAGGCATCAGGATTTCAAATTCGAATTCATTGCGGCGGTACAGGATTTCTGCGATGATCACGGCGCAGGCCAGAGGGGCATGGAACACCACGCCCAGCACAGCGGCACTGCTGGCCATCAGGATGGTGCGGGCTTCACTTTTGGACAGGGAACCAAACCTGGAAGTCAGGTGCGCAGTGGCTTGCGCGACACTCAGCAGCATCCCTTCACGTCCCAGAGGCACCCCGGCCCCCACCGACAGGAACCCCGCCAGAATCCGGCGCAGTTGCATGCCCCACTGGATGGGCCTGGACTCTCCGCTGTGGTAATGCTCGATGTTTTCCGCCAGAGGATCAATGTGCTGTGGGCGGTACAGCCACACGCTGATTCCCACCATCACAGGCAGAATCAGGAGCGCCCACCAGCGCACATTCCCCTCGAAGGCCATCAGGACGCCCCCTCTGGACGGCAAAGAAGGCGGATGGTACCCAGCAAGGCCCATCAGGAAGTCCTGCGCCAAATCCAGACCGCTGAGCAGCAATGCACCCACCACGCCGACCAGACTTCCGGCCAGAGCGCTGTAAAGCACCATGCGGCTGGTTTCCAGTCGGTTGCGAAATCTGAACGGTAACGGTGAACGCATCAGTCCTTATAAGTTTAATCGACTCTGGGCACCTGCGGTGAGGGAAAGCAGCTGTTTCAAGGGGAAATCCCCGTACTTCGCGAGGTACGTGAAGTAACTCAGGGCACGCTCCTGCGGAATGCCTGCAGGCAGCAAATGGCGGTGCAGACGCGCAAATTGCCCTTCTCTGGCATTCTCCGTTTGCATCATGTGGCGGGCCAGCTTGCGTTCCAGACGCTGCACATGCCCCACCACCCTCTGGCGTGAGCGGTGCACACTGCCTGCCAGATTGGGGTCCAGTTCCAGAGAAGTCTCTGCCAGTTGCTCGAACAAAAGCTCCAGTTCCCCGAGTTTTTCACGGAAGTTCTGCTGGATGCCGCTTTCCTGAAGCAGCAGCCTTTCGGTGATGCCCTCTGGATCCTTCTGAAAATCTTGCGCCGTGATGCCGTACTTTTCCAGCATGCGTTGCACGGGCGGTTCAATGTAGGTGACGCTCAGGCGTTTCCAGAGCAAGGGTTGACTGACCCCGTGCAGGTCGTACACCTTGCCAAGCTGCGTGGCGTAAGCCAACTCACCCGGACCGAGCACATTCACAATGGTTGGAAGCACCGTGTCTTGCACGATGGGACGCAAGCCCGCTGCTGGAGTGATGCGGCTCGGGTCGTGCTTCAAGAGGTCCTGAAGTTCACGGAGGGTGTACAGGCGGTCTGCATGGAAGTGGCTGCCGTCATACCTCAGGAGTCTGCGGTGCCCATCGTTGCCCTCCAGAAACAGGTTCGTGGCCCCGGCCTGACGGCGCAACTGCGGTTCAAACCCCAGAGCAATCAATTCTGCTGCGGCGTCCTCAATGCGGTGCGGACTGGCCAGAGGTTTTTGCAACTCCCGCTCGATGGCTGGACTGAACAAAGCCGCCAGATCTGGGAACATCGGATCGAAAGCAATCAGTCCATGCTCTCCCAAGAGCCTCTGGGCCATCCCCGAGAACCAATCTGCATAATTGCCTCTGGCGCTCTGCTGAACCAGATCCACTGCCTGATCTTTGAATGGGGCGTCCATGTTTTGCAGGGCACCCACCACATGGTTCACCCATTCCTCTTTGAGGGGAATCCGGTACACCGGGACCCCTTGAGGCAAAGGCAAACCCAGATGCACGAGGTTCTCCTGAAAGTCCAAGAGGAACGTGGAGGCGACCTCCTGTGAATCGTGGTCCTGACTGGCCACCCAGAAGATCGGCAACACAGGCTGGTCTTCCCGGTCCAGTTGACGGGCCAGCAAGATGGCATCCACAGCTTTGTGCACTGTGAAAGCAGGCCCGAGCAGCAAACCGGCCTGCTGTCCAGCAACAACCACCCGACTGTTCGGATGGGCGAGTTTCTGCAACTGGCTTTCCAGCGTTTCACTGAGGGTCCCGAGGCTCTGGTGGTAACGGCGCAAAGCAGCAACCAGACGTTCCCGGTCCACGTTGGATGGGGGAGACTGCAAGGCCCCTTCCAGGTCGCCGGGAGCCAGACGGTAAAAATGCCGCAATTCGGTGGTGGTGTGGTGGCTGGCAATGTTTTTCAATTTACTGTCGCTCTGTCGCCAGACGGCGCAGGCCCTCCTCATCCAATAAGCCTATCTTGCGATAGCCCAGTTCAAGCAAACCCAGATCACGGAATTCCCCCAGCAGTTTGGTGATGGTCTCACGGGTGGACCCCACCATGTACGCCAGATCCTGATGGGACAGCTTCCCGTTGATCATCTTCGATTGTGAAGCCAATGTCAGTAACGTGGTTGCCAGTCTCTGGGCCACATCCTGAAACACCAGTTGCTGGTGCTGTTTTTGCAGCAGAGAGATCTGCGAGGTCACGATCTGCACCAGAAATTGCGCCAGTTCCATGTTGACTCTGGCGGCCTGCAAGAGCGGCTGGATGGGAATCCGCAGCAGCACCGCAGCGTCCAGAGACTCTGCAAAAAACGGCTGGGCCACCCCGGACAAGCTGCCTTCAGACAGCCACTGGCCCTGAGAGGCCACACACAGGGTCACTTCCCGGTCTTGTCCCGTCAGCCTGAACAAGCGCACGTGTCCAGAGCACAGGTGGTACAGGTGCGAAGCCCCATCGCCTTCCTGAAAGATCATCTCACCCTTGCGCAGGGTCACGATTTCAGAGGATCGACGCACGGCCTCCGGCCAGTGCTCAGGGGGTGACAATCGCAACATACCTAGAGTATAAGCAGAAATTGAGCGCAGGCACACAAAGTGACCATTCTCGGGTGGTTCAATGCACATTCTTTGCCCCAATTCATGGCCCATTTGGGGTGGTCCTGTCCAGCAAAAACCCGGCTCCACTCGGGAACCGGGCTTGGATTGTCCCATCAAGGGTTTTCAGTTTGCAGGATCACTGCAAGAAAGCTTGCTTCACGGCGTCCATCAAAGGATCCTTGGACCCTGAGGTGGCGTTGGGCAGGTACCCTTCGTTGATGTTCCAGATGATGGCTCCTCCCAGACCTTTCTGTTTGGCGTAGTTGCCTTTCAGGCCAATGGATCGGGCGTCTTCATAGGAAATGAAGTTGCACTTCTGGCTGCCCAGTCCAGCTGCAGAACTCAGGTAGGGCACTTTGGCACTGTCGTCCCACATGTATGCTGCAGGCGCGTAATACTCGTTCATGATGTTGGTGAAGCTCATCACGTTGTCATCGGCCACCACTTTCATGGTGTCAGAGGTCTGCAAGGGGCCGGTCACCCCTTGCCAGCAGGTGCCATAAAACCCGATGCCCAGCCCGAGTTTGCTGGCAGGAACTCCAGCGGCAACATAGGCATTCACACTCACCTCAATGCTGGAAGGGGTGTTGGGGGTGTGACCACTGAGCGCCGAAGAGTGCCAGGATTTCCAGCCTCCCCACACACCGGCCATGCTGTAACTCATGATGTTGATGCGGTCAAACAGCGGGGCAATCTGGCCAAAGTAAGGTCTGGCCTCACTGGCAGGGAAGTTGGCATTCGCCCAACCCACAGGCAGGGTCAGCAGCAGGCCGGGTTTTTTGGCTTTCAACTCCTCTGCCAGCGCTTTGAGTTTGGGCTCATCGGCACTCTGGAGGGGTTCCCAGTCGATGTCGATGCCGTCAAAACCGTAATCCTGCACGATTTTCAGCAGGTTGTTCACAAAAGTGGCCCGGTTGGCATCCGAAGCTGCACCCACAAATCCAGAGTATTCCCCTGCGCCTCCGAGCATCAAAATGGCTTTCTTGCCGTTGGCATGGGCTTTTTGCACCACCGACTTGGCCCAGATGGGACCGTTGTACTCGTCGATGTCAAAGTGGGTGTTCACAAAACCATCGGACCTCGGGGTGGCCCGGCCCACCACAATGTGGGTCATGGCATCCCATTTGACATTCTCCAGAGGGTACTTGTCCTTCAGGTACCCCACGTAATACCCCAGAACCCACTGTCCGGTGGGGTCTGGAATGGGGGTGGGATCTGGATCCGGCTCGGGGTCAGGGGTGGGCGTGCCATTGGGGGTGCCGTTCAAAGTGAACACCGTGGGGATCGCATTGCTGCCCGAGTAACTGCCCACAAATCCAAAGGACACCGTTCCTCCTGTGGGCAAACTGGCATTGTAAGCGACATTTTTGACTTCCACCTTGTTGCCTGCTTGCGTGAACACCCCGTTCCACAGGCTGGACACCTTCTGGTCACCTGCAAAATTCCAGCCCAGCGTCCAGTTGTTCAGTGCAGGACCGTTGTTCTTGACCGTCACGGTGGCCACAAAGCCGGTTTTCCAGTCGTTGTCGATCTTGTAGGTCACTTCAAAGTTGGCACCGGGATTGGGTGCAGGATTGGTGGGAGGGGGAGGCGTGGGAGAAGTGGAGCCCGACACGGTGATGGGCAGCACCTGTTTGGTTTTGGCCCCTCTGGCATCTTCCACCAGCAAGGCCACGTTGATGGTCCCAGCGGTTTTGAAGGTGTAATCCAGCGTTTTCAGGGTGGCGCAACTGCCAAAGTTCAGGTCGCCGTACCCGTCTCCGTTGATGTCAAGCACGCAGGAGAAGCTGTCTCCTTCAGCATCAGAAGCCTGAAAACTCAGGGTGGAGGAGAGGGGAGCGGGTCCACTGGTTTTGCTGGCCGTGAAGGTGGTGATCTTTGGGGCGGTGTTGGTGGTGGCATTTTTGGCCACCTGCTGGCTTTTCGGGGTGGGGGTACCGCAAGCGCTGAGCACAACAGCAAAAGCGGCGGTCAGGGTCCAGAAGCGTTGATGCATCTCAAAAACCTCACAGTGAAATCAGAATCGGAAAGAGGGCGTGTGGCGGAGGGAAGATTGGAAGGAAGGCCTTCTTCCTGTTTCATGAAACCACCTGGCCCATGATTGCAGCATGATTGGTGCGCCTGAGCGTAAAGAGGCGTGCTCTGGGATTGGTTCAAAAACTTAATCAATTCAACAATATTTTCACAAGCAATATAAAAACCAAAAAAATCACATTTGATTCCACCATCATCTAACCTTCCAAATATTGTTCCAAAAACCTTAAAAACCTGTGGGGGAGACCCCTGTGATCTTTCCATTTCTCAGGTCCTCAACACCTGAGGTCCATTTCCTCCCGCATTTCCACCAGAGGCACTACACTGTGGAAGTGACTTATCTGGGAATCATGTTTGGGGGTGCTCTGGGCGCTTTGCTTCGGCACCTGCTCAACCAGTGGATTCAGGCCGGAGGCCAGAGCTTCCCGCTGGGCATTCTGGTGATCAATGTGCTCGGGTCGTTTGTGCTGGCTTTTGTGACCACCCTGTCTTTGAAGGGTTTGCTTTCCGAGTCTGCCCGTCTGGCAATCGGGACGGGTTTCGTGGGTGCTTTCACCACATTTTCAACATTTGAGTGGGACACGGACCGTTTGATCCGCGAGGGCCGTTACGGTTTTGCAGTGATGTATGTGTTGGGGAATCTGGTGCTGGGGTTTCTGGCCGTTCAACTCGGGCGGTGGGTGGCTTTGCGTTTCTGGTGATTCATTCCAGCAGGCGGATGGGTTTGCCGTTCAGGTAAGCATGAATGTCTTCGACGGCTTCCTGAAAGTAAATCTGGTAATTCTCCCGGGTCACATACCCGAGGTGTGGTGTCGCCAGCACGTTGGGAAGGGTTCGCAGGGGGTGTTCTCTGGGAAGGGGTTCCTCTTCGAAAACGTCCAGTCCTGCTCCAGCAATCCAGTTTTCTTTCAGGGCTTTCAGGAGGCCTTCTGGTTCGATGATGCTGGCCCTTGAGGTGTTGATCAGGCATGCGGTGGGTTTCATCTGCTTCAGGTCTCTGGCTTGCAGCAGGTGCCGGGTGCGTTCGGAGAGCACCAGATGGATGGACACAAAGTCGGCTTTTTGCAGCAAAGCGCTTTTGTCGGGCATGCATTCCACCCCGAGGCTCCGGGCTTTCTCTGGTGTGAGGTTCTGGCTCCATGCGATGGTGTGCATTCCGAATGCCTGTCCGATGTGCGCCACTTGACTTCCGATTTTGCCGAGTCCCAGAAGCCCGAGGGTTTTGCCGTGCAGTCCTGTCCCGAGGGTGCTTTGCCAGGGGCCGTTGTGTGTCAGGTTGTGGTTTTCGGTGTGAATGTTTCTGGCCAGCCCAAGCAGCAGTGCCCAGGTGAGTTCGGCTGGGGCGTGTGAGGTGCTGCGGGTTCCGCAAATGGTGACCCCTTGGGCTCTGGCTGCAGCGAGGTCGATGCTGGCATTTCTCATGCCTGAGGTGACCAGCAATTTCAGGTGGGGAAGGTGCTGGATCAGTCTGGCGGTGAATGGGGTGCGTTCCCGCATGACCACCACGATGTGGGCGTCTTTGAGCTGTTCAATGAGGGTGTCTTCCGGGTGGTGCTCTGGGTGCACGGTGATGTTCAGGTGGGGCAAAAGGGAGTCCCAGTTTGCAATGTTCATGGAAACCTGCTGGTAATCATCCAGGATGTGGCAATTGAGTTTGGAGGTCATGTTTTAGAATACCAGAGCTTCAATCTGAATATGTTGTCTCTTTGGTGGTATCAATGCAAGGTACTTCATCCTTATGGAGTCAGATGCTCCACCCTCCTGTGATCCAGAGCCCCTAAAAGGTCGCCCTCAAATCCGTGTTCCCTCATCAATGAGATCACAGATGACATGGGCTTCCTCGGGTGTGAGGGTGCCGTGGACCAGTGCACCCACCACCACTTCTCCACCTGACCTGAGGACCACGGTGAGTGGAACAAACCCCACCATGTTCTCAACGACGAAAAGAGAAAGGTGCCCCTCAGCCTGCCTGATGAATTTTGGTGTCACCTGAGTGGCATCCAATTCTTGACCCTCCATCAGCACCTTTAAGAGAGAGCCCAGTGAAAACAGGTTGGTGTTGGTGGTCTGAATCACCTGATTGATCTGAAGCTTCAAGTTTTTTAACGTTTCTGGATCTTCGCAAAAGTGGGTGTAATCTCCGCCAAAGAATGCATCTTCCGAAGCGAAGATTTGCTCATACTGAGCACTGCCAATGATGCCACCTCCCAACAGCACAAGGATGGCATCCAGGCCATATGAAATGTGGATGTCGTGCACCTCACGAAAGGGAACAAGGGTTTGGTCCTGATCGGCCACACGCACGGTTTTCCATTCCAGATTTCCACTGGAGAGGGAATGCGCCATTTGATCAGGAAGCATCACATAAAGGTTGAGCAAGTCCATGGGGTTCTCCTGTTCACTGCATGCATCATCATGACATTTTATGAATGGATTGCCGAGGCAAATTCACATGACCTGCCTGCTGTGGATGTATCCTGCAAACCATGATCCAACTGGTTTACATTCTGGAAATCCTCAAACCCTCTGGGGCCATCCGTGCCCATTTTGCACAGGCCCCCAAAGCAGCCAAGCGGGCCATCCAAAAATATGGACTGGCTGGAGAATGGCAGGACCGCAGTGGGGAAGACCGGATCGTGTCTGAACTCTTTCATGAAGGTCAGGTGCTTGCTCGGGTGGTCCGTGAATCGGTGGAATATGCCTGAAATTCACACCCAGAGCCCTTTCCTTGTGAAAATCATGTCCTACACGTCTTTGTTTTGATCATGCTCTAAAATCGATTTTAAGGGCATTCCAAAACCGCCCGATACCCATTCCATTTGTTTCTCAATCCATGGCCTTCAGAAGCCATTTTAAAAAGAGTAAGAAAAACACCATCCTGGACGCCAATTTAAGAAATCACGAATTTCACAGGTGCAGTGGAGATCTTTTTCACTGGACGGCTGCCGATTTTGCCATCCACCAGCAACGTCACCACCACCGAGTACTCACCCCGAGCGAGCCCTCGGGTGCCCACCATGAACGGTTCCAGAAAAGGATAGTCGGCCTGATTGAGCACACTGAATCCGCCCCCCGAAGTCAGGCAACTTTTCAGGTTGGCTTTCGCCACCGGTTTCCCGGTCCGGTCCCGCACCTCGTAATCCACAAAGCAACCCGAGTAACGGGCATGCAGGATGCTCTGGCCATCGTTGACCACCGTGAGTTTCACAGGCAAGTTGCTGCTGGCAGCAATGCGCGCGGGAACCTGAGCAATGCCATAAGCCGAAGCTTTGACAGGTGGGCTTTTGACTTCAAAAGTGCTCTGGGCAACGGCGAACATTCCAGAGAGGCTCAGTGCAGTCATCACAAGGGTTTTCTTGAGGGTTTTCATCAGGGCCTCCAGTCTTGTGGGTCATTGTGCACTCTGGCTCTGAAGTGCGGCTGACCATCAGGCAAAGCTGGCATTTAGGTTTCTCTAAAAAAGCTTTCTACGATAAGTGAAATTATCGTAGAAACTACAGCAATTTGAGCCCCAATCCATTCCCATCCCAGAATGCCAAAAGATTGAACCCACACCACCCTTTTCCATGACCTTCAATAAGAATCCCGTCAGAAAAAATCTGCATCATGAAACCATGGTCTACCTGATGTGCATCCTCTTGCTGATTGTGGTCTCTGTGATGCTGGTGCTGTTGCGCTCCATCCATCAGGTGGAGTCCCAGATCACCCAACGTTCTGCCTACCTACCCCTCAACATCCGGGATGAAGAAGCCTCCAGACGTTGATTTGTCCCAGAGTCCAACCCTCAGCCCATAAAACCAGAGCCAGCCTGTCAAGGGCTGGCTTTTTCTGGTGTGAGGTTCTGGCTTTATTTCAGGGTCTTCAGGTATGGGCTGCTCTGGTTGGCATACTCGTCCAGAGCGGCGTAGGGCACCACCACTTCTTCAGCGCAAGCGTACGCCACATGCGGTAAAAAGTTTGGGAACAGTGCGAGGCCGTTTTTGGTGAGGTACCAGGTGTACTCGCTGCCTCTGGAGTCCATCAGGACATCGAGGCATTCTTGCTCTCCGGCCCTCGGGTAGGCTTTGAGGTACAGCAGGTGTTGTTCTTTGGTGGTGAGTTTGCTCCAGAGCATTTTCAGGGGAACGTCCTTGCCGGTTCTGGCGTCCAGCGTGGTTCCGGTGGTGTTGACGTTGGGGTGTGCTCCGCCGCAGAACATGCTGCTGGTGGTTTGCTGGCTGTACAGGGTGGTGTTCTGGTAGGTGATGGTGGTCTGGCTGTCCCATGAGGTGAGGTCTGAGCCTCCTCCCATGGAGCGGCATTCGAGGGCCATGGCCGCTTCTTCGAGTTGCAGGTCTTGCAGGGTGCGGTTGAGGGCCAGAGCGTTTTTGACTCTGGGGTAGGTGATTTTGCTGCGGGGTTCCTCCACCCAGCCATCTTTGCGGGTTGTCCATGGGTGGTTGAGGATGGCGAAGGTGTAAGGATCTGCCTTCAAGAGTTTTTGCAGTCCAGTGCTGTCTGGGAGGTGAATTTTCCCTGCTTTGAAGGGTTGCAGCTTGACCACCAGGGTGCTCTGGCGTCCGGGGGCCTTCCAGCTTCCGGTCCAGCCTTGCCCAGAGCGTTTGAGGGTGAAGGTTCCGGTGGTTTTGTACTGTCCAGTGTCGATCTGGAAGATCTGTTCGGTCAGCAGGAGTTGTTTGTCCTGTTTGCCCTTCAGTTCGATGCTGAGGCCTTGGCTGAGGTAGGCGTATTTGCCTGAGAGGTCTTTTTCGAGTTTCAGCACAATGGGGTAAGGTCCCACAGTGCCCTGGTACACCTGTGCAAGTGCCGGCGCGGAAAGCAGGGTGGTGAGCATCAGGAGGGTTCTGTACATGGCCTCATGATAGCTTTGCTGCATGAGCAGGTTCCTGAGGCCGTCACATTTCCCACAAAGTTAAATGAAGGGTGAAGGGACAGGTGGGTTCAGAGGGGGTCCCAGTGGAGTTGGTGCAGGTGCTGCAGGCCACTCTGGTGCTTGAGGGCTTGCAGGTACAGTTGCCCGGTGGGCCGGGTGAGGTTCACGTAAACGCTTCCATTGGGGTCCAGACGCACGATGCGGGTCAAGGTGCCCACCTTGATCTTTTTGCCTTCCGGGTCATGAAACTGGATGTTCCATCCCACCACCAGAGGACACGCAGGCACCTGATCGGTGAACGTCAAAGTGTACCGTTTTCCTGAGCGGGTGATGGCTTCTGCTCCGTACTGTGCGTTGCGTCCAGTGCCTTGAGAGGTTTGTTGAATCAGGTCCAGCAGGACGTGTCCGTGCAGGGTTTTGGTTTCCCAGCGTGGGGTGGGAAGTTCTTCCGGGTGCTGCTCGGGGAGGGTGTCGGGATTCAGGCTGTTCTGGATCTGGGGGGTGATGGGTTCCTGAAACCGCCCGAAGATGGCCTTCAGTTTGGCGATCATTTGGCACTCCTTGGGGTGAGAAGGCAGACAGGGTGAGGCAGAATGTTGTTACTTGTTTTTTACATCTTAAGGGACATTGCCCCTGATGCCAAATCCTCCACCCGAAAATCTGCATTTTTATACTGTGGAACAATCAATCTGTTGATGGTGTGCACACCACAGCTCTGGGTGAGGCTGGGATTGGACGTCACGAGAATGTAAGGGTTTGCTTTACAGTTGCAATTCTTTTAAACTAAAAACCATAACGGAGGAATTGATGAAGCGAGTCATTGCCCTGAGCCTGCTCACCCTGATCCTTGGTGCTTGCGCTCCCAAAGCTGCAGAAACCGGCGTCACCATCTACCCGCAGATCTACCAGGTCTCTCCCATCGAAAACAACAAACAGCAATTCACCCTGCAAGGCCGTTACCTGGGATCCAGCAGCAGTGGGGTCATCAGAATTGGTGCCAACGAGAACGGTGAAGGCGGTTTTGTGGTTCCCAAAGAGAACATCGTCTCTTGGACCGAAAGCAAAATTGTGTTCAATGTGCCCTCCAACCTCACCCCCGGCGGAAGTTTCATCATTGTTGAAGTGGCCGGAAAGCGTTCTTTCTCTTTCCCTTTCAGCTTCACCCGCTGAGTTCGGTTTGAACCCTTGCCCCCGGATCTGTCCGGGGGTTTTGTCTTGGGTTTGAAGGCAAGTCCCTTTAAGCCGTTGCAGGGATTGCCGTCCTGTGGATTAACGATATAATTCTGGAATGTCAGGAATCACAAGGCCCAGAGGCACACAGGATCTTCTCCCGGATGGCAGCCCCAAACTCGAAGTGCAGTTTTCTGCACGGGGGCACCGCCATCTGGTGGAATTGGCCGCTCGAGTCCTGGAGAACGCTGGAGCCCAGTACATTCAAACCCCCATGTTCGAAATGGTGGAGGTCATCAAGCGGGGCGTCGGAGACAGCACCGACATCGTCCGCAAAGAGATGTTCACCGCAAAAGCCCAGAGCGACGAGTTCATTTTGCGTCCAGAGGGCACCGCTCCCATCGTGCGCGCCTTTGTGCAGAACGGCCTGAAGCAGTTGCCCTCCCCTGCCAAACTCTGGACGTTCGGGGCAATGTTCCGTGCAGAGCGTCCCCAGAAAGGGCGTTACCGTCAGTTTCACCAGCTGGATTACGAGGTGCTCGGCTCAGACGATCCTCTGGTGGATGCAGAAGCCATTGCCCTGATGATGCAGGTGATTGACCGTCTGGGCGTGAAGAAAATCGAACTGAAGCTGGGTTCGGTGGGCGACCCCGAGGACCGCGTGCAGTACAACCAGTACCTGCGCGACCTGTTCACCCCCCACGCAGAGCGCCTGAGCGAAGACAGCAAGGACCGTCTGGTCCTGAACCCCATGCGCATTCTGGACAGCAAGAGCGAAGGGGACCAGCAGATCATTGCTGAACTTCAGCCCAAGATGATGCTGGATCACCTCGGGGAGGGGGCCTCTGCGCATTTCCAGCAGGTGTGCGCTTACCTGACGGCGTGGGGCATTCCTTTCACCGTTGATCCTTCCATTGTGCGGGGTCTGGATTACTACCGCCGTACAGCATGGGAAATCCACCACGAAGGGGTTGGGGCCAAGAGCGCTCTGGGCGGAGGGGGCCGTTACGATGGCCTCGCTGAACTGTTGGGCGGTCCACACACCCCCGGCATTGGTTGGGCATTCGGCATTGAGCGTCTCCTGATTGCCATGGACGCTGAAGGGGTCAAACTGCCCGAGCCAGAGGGCCTGCTGCTTTATGTGGGGGCTCTGGAAGAAGCTGCCCTCGGGCAGGCTGCGCAATTGGCTTTCGGGGCCAGAAGCCTCGGGAAAGCCGACTTTTCCTACAAGGCCAAAGCGCCCGGCAAACAAATTCAGGACGCTTTGAAGAAAAATGCCCGTTTCGTGGCCCTGATCGGGTCCAGCGAAATGGAACAGGGTGTGGTGACCCTCAAGAACCTCTCGACGGGAGAGCAGAGCACCATTCCCCAGACGGACCTCCTCTCCAAACTGCAATAAGGACACCAAGGACACCCATGAAAAGAACCTGTTATGTTGGCAAAGTCAATGCATCTTACGTGGAACAACGCATCACCCTGCAAGGCTGGGTGAACCGCAGCCGTCCTCTGGGGGGCCTGATTTTCTTTGATTTGCGGGACCGTGAAGGGATGCTACAGGTGCAGGTCCCACCGGACTCTGCTGCTTTCGAAACCGCCGAGAAGCTCCGCAGCGAGTACGTCGTGGAAGTAGAGGGCGTCCTGAAGTACCGTCCCGAGAACCAGCGCAAAGGCGGCACTGCTGATTTTGAGCTCTGGGCGGACAGGGTGAACATCCTCAATGAGGCCCGCACCCTCCCCTTCCAGGTGGATGGCATTGTCGATGACAACGTCAAAGAAGACCTGCGAATGAAGTACCGTTACTTGGATTTGCGTCGCAGCGACATGCAGAAGAACCTGCGCCTGCGCCATCAGGTGACGGCAGCCATTTACCGCTTTCTGGACTCTGAGGGGTTCATCAGCGTCGAGACCCCCTTCCTGACCAAGAGCACCCCTGAGGGGGCGAGGGATTTTCTGGTGCCCAGCCGCCTGAATCCCGGCACTTTTTATGCGTTGCCCCAGAGCCCCCAGTTGTTCAAGCAGCTTCTGATGGTGTCCACCCTGGACCGTTACTTTCAGGTGGCCCGTTGCTTCCGCGATGAGGCGTTGCGCAGTGACCGTCAGCCGGACTTCACCCAGCTCGACATCGAGATGAGCTTTGTGGATCAGGAAGACATCATGACCCTCTGTGAGCGCCTGATGGATTACATCTTCCAGAAGGTGCTGGGCCTGAGCATTCCGGTGCCCTTCGAGCGCCTGACCTATCAGGAAGCCATGAGCAATTACGGTTCCGACAAGCCCGATCTGCGTTTCGGTTGTGAGATCATCGAAGCCAGCCATGTTTTCCAGAACACCGAATTCAAAGCCTTTTCGACCGCTCTGGCAGAAGGTGGCGTGGTCAAATTTCTGGTGGCTCCAGAGCTGACCCGCAAGCAGATCGAGGAACTGGAGCGGGTGGCCAAGCAGAACGGGGCCAAAGGTCTCGCATGGGTGCGTCTGGACAAGGGCCAGTTGTCTGGTGGCATCAGCAAGTTTGTGACCGCAGAGCAAGCAGAGATCCTGACGGGTTACATGTACGAGGGGTCCACGTTGCTGTTTGGTGCAGGTGACTGGAAACACACCGTAAGCGCTCTCGGGGCGGTGCGTCTGGCCCTCAGGGACATGTTCGGCTGGGTGGAGGGCAACGAAACCTTCAACTTTGCATGGATCACCGATTTCCCCCAACTGGACTTCGATGAGGAATCCCAGACCTGGACCTACATGCACCACCCCTTCACCAGTCCCAACCCTCAGGACACGCACCTGTTTGGCACCGAAGGGCAATCGAAAATCCGCGCCCAGGCCTACGATCTGGTCCTGAACGGCTTTGAAGTGGGCGGAGGTTCCATCCGGATCCACGACCCGGAAACCCAGCGCAAGATGTTCGAGGCCATCGGGTTGGGCAAAGAAGAAGCCGAGCACAAATTCGGGTTCTTCCTTGAAGCTCTGGAGTACGGCACCCCTCCCCACGGTGGGATTGCATGGGGCCTTGACCGTCTGGTGATGCTGATGTCCCGCGCCCAGAGCATCCGTGAAGTGATCGCCTTCCCCAAAAACAACCGTGGCGTGGACCTGATGGTGGATGCCCCCGGTGAAGTGGATCAGGCCCAATTGCAAGAACTGTTCATTGATGTGAAGCTGCCTCAGGAATAACCCCGAGTCGCCCACTTCAGAGGTGTCAACAGGAAAATGTCCCAGATGGGGCATTTTCTTTTTGTGGTTGTGTTGCAAGACGATCGTCTTGTCAGAAATCGCACCAAAAAGGGCTAGACATGTGTTGACTCGCATCACAAATGTGCATATTCTGTAACAACCATCACAGAGAGGAACACCCAGAATGAAAAAAATCCTGACCGCGACCGTGCTCGGGCTGACCGCCCTCTTGTCTTCTTGCAGCAAAACCACCCCTGAAGCACCTGCTGTGCAAAATGTGGATCCCCACCACATGGACTTCAACAGCAACCCCGACCGGGTCCAAGTCAACCTCAGTGACAGCAAAAACAGCCAGCAAGTCACCGGATACCTCAAAAACGGCAAAATCATGTTCCAAGGGGACGTGGTGCTCAAAGACAGCGTCTCTGACATCCACAAAGAAGCCACCATCGAAACCCGCACCGGACGCTGGACCAACAACACCGTTCCCTACGTGATCGACAGCACCCTCAGCAGCCAGACCACCGCCATCCAGAACGCCGTCAACTACTTCAACCAGAACACCAACGTGCGCTGGGTTCCCCGCACCACCCAGACCAACTACGTGCGCTTCTTCAAAGAAAACGGATGCTGGTCCTACGTCGGCATGATCGGCGGAAAACAAGACCTCTCCCTCGGAGATGGCTGCACCGGACAGGGAACCATCCTGCACGAAATGGCACACGCAGTCGGCATGCACCACGAACAAAGCCGCCCAGACCGTGACCAATGGATCACCATCAACTGGAACGTGATCCCCACCGACTGGCACAGCCAATTCCAGATCATCAACACCAGCAGCGGATACGGCGCCTACGATTTTTACAGCGTGATGCACTACGGCCTGTACTGGGGCAACCAACTCGCCATGACCCCCAAAGTCTCCGGCATTGACTACAACCGGGTGGGCAACGGCAACACCCTCACCGCCACCGACATTGCAGCCATCAACAGCATTTACCCCGGAGGCACCACCACCCCACCCACCACCGACCCCTGCTCAGGCACAGGTTGCACCAAATACACTGGAAGCCTCGCCGCCACAGGCTCCATGGTGTTCCACCCCTCCAGCAGCGGCTTCAACTACGCAGGCGGCACCCTCAAAGGCTGGCTGAAAGGCCCAGCCAGCACCAGCGTCGACTTCGACCTGTTCCTGCAAAAATGGAACGGCAGCACCTGGAGCACCGTCGCCCGCTCCGAAAGCACCACCAACAACGAAGCCATCAGCTACACCGCTGCAAGTGGCACCTACCGCTTCCGCGTTTACAGCTACTCTGGCTCTGGCAGCTACAGCTTCTGGCTGCAAAGATAAAGAAACCAGAGCACACCTCAGCCCCCTCAATCCCTCCTGCCTTCAGGAGGGATTTTTGCTGTCACGCAAAGTGAAACTCAGAACAAAAGCCACCACCACCAGAGCCAGCGAAAACACAAACCCCCGCTGCAACCCATCGATCAACAACACCCCACCTTGAGCAATCGCGGTTTTCCCGATGATCCACGCCATCACCGCCACCCCAATGGCACCCCCCATGCTGCGCGCAAACAAAATCGCACTGGTGATCGCCCCGAGTTCCTGCCTCGGAGCGGCCTGCTGAATCAGCAACAGCAAACTGAACATGCTGAACCCCATCCCGAGACCCATCACCCCACCCACCAGAGCCAGAACCGGCAGGGACCCGTGAATGAGCAAAGCAAAACCCGCCAACCCCACAGTCAACATCGCAAAGCCGACCCGCGTCAGGGTCACCAGAGACACCGTCTTCATCAAACGCCCCCCAACAATGCTGCCCGAAGTCCAACCCACAATCAAAGGGGTGAGGAGTGCCCCCGCAGCCGTGGCACTCTGGCCCCCAGCCGCCTGCGCAAAAAGTGGGATGTAGGCAGTCAAGCCAAAGTACGCCACCCCAGCCAGCAGGTTGCTCAGCACCCCCACACCCGGACCCCGCTCACGCAAACTCTGCAAAGGCAACAAAGGACTCGGGTGGGAAGCCTCCACCTTCAAGGCCACCACCAGCACCCCCACACTCAGCAGCACCATCCACACCGTCTGAAACTCAAGGCCCCACACCATCAGTCCACTGCCCAGGGTGAACAGCCCAGCGCCCCACCAATCCAACTGGCCCTGACCGGGCACCTCCTGTTCGCGTAAATTCCGCCAGACCAGCAGCAACGCCACCAGACCAAAAGGAATGCACAGGTAAAACGCCCACCTCCACGACCAGAAATCCACCAGCACCCCCCCGAGCACCGGACCCAGCAAACCACTCACACCCCACACGCTGGCCACAAAAGCCTGCACCTTCGCCCGACGCTCCCCCTGATACATCGCGCCAATCACCGTCAAGGTCAAAGGCAACACCGCACCCGCCCCGAGCCCCTGAACCACTCGGGCAGCCACCAGAAACGGCATCGAAGTGGCCGCACCACACAACGCGGACCCCACCAGAAACAACACAATCCCCCACAGATACAGGTTCCTGCGCCCACGCAAATCCGAAGCCCGACCCCACAACGGATTCGAAACCGTGCTCACCAGCAAATACACCGCAAAAGGCAACGCATACAGGCTTTCCCCACCCAACTCCCGGATCACCGTCGGCATGGCCGTCGCCACCACCGAAGACTCCAGGGCCGCCAGAAACACCCCAATGACCAACCCCACCGTGGCAAGCCGCTGCTGACCCTCAGACATCGCAAAAGAAGACATGGGTCATTCCACCACAAATGCGGGGCCACCAAAAAGCATCAAACAGACGATTCGGAAGCACCTCCGCACACACAGCAACATGCAACCGACCCCAAGCATAGAAAGCAGAAAAGCAATCTCTGGCAAGATCAAAGTGAGATGGAAGCCCCCTCCCATCCGATGACTTTCGAGACAGTCCTCCAGGGGGTTCTACAACCAGTCGTGTCAGAACGCACGTTAAGCCCTGAAGGTGAAGGAAAAGCGTGTGCTGAACGCTGAGAATTTTTCGCTTTCCGAAAAATTCAGTGCGAAGAAATCGTTCAGGAGGCTCTAAATTGAAGAAGCAGAAAGTATTGTGTTAGACGGCATAGAAGTCGGTTTTTTCCTCACGCTGGCGTGCGTTACGTCATCACTGGTTGTAGAACCCCTCCAGAGAATCTTTTGAAAATTTTTGAAATCGAAAAGGTTTTGTATTTTATGGTTTTTGAATTTGCGTTTGGGAAAATCGGGATTTAAATGTGATATTTTTGGTGTTTATAGTATTTGTGAAATATTTATTGTTTTGATTTGAGTGATCAAAATCACCTGAGCACCCTCCATGCACCTTCACTTCACCCTTGCTGCAAGACCTGCTCTTTCCCGAGCGCCCTTTCATGCAAATCCGTAAGGTACTGATCGATCATGACCGCGGACTTGTTGCCCGAGCCCATGGCAATGGTGGTTTGCTGGGTTTGCGGGAGCAGGTCGCCTGCAATCCAAACGCCTTCAAGGTGATCTTCTTCTCCCCTGCCCTGCTGCACCAGTTGACCTCTGGGGCCGGTGATGGGGTGTCCCCTGTCGTCCAGAGCCCCTCCCAGCATTTCCACCAGTTGGTTTCTGGGCAGTTTGCGGTTCGAGACGTAATAGGCATCGGCTGTGATTTCGGTGCCAGAGTCGAGCAACAGGGCTTGCACCACCCCGTCTTCCCCTTTGACGGCTTTGATCTGGCCTTCGATGACTTCGCAGGAGGTGTCGAGGTGCTCCTCTGGAGGCAGGGTTTCGGCACCGTCGGTGAGCAGGATCCGCACAGTGGCTGCAAATTCTGAAATGCGTTTGGCCGTGGACAGGGCGGCCTTCAGTTTGACCGACTCGATGACCACCACATGCTTTCCAAGCAGTTCTGGGGCTTCGCAGTCCGGGCAGTAGAAGGTGTTGCCTTTGCCTGCAAATGGAAGCCATTTGCGGTAATCTCCATCGATCAAAGGATGGTGGCGGGCAATGCCTGTGGCAATCAGCAAAGTGCGGCTCTGGTAGGTGCCGTGTTCTCCCCTGAGCGTGAAGCGTCCAGCAGAACCTTCAATGTGCCCGATGCTGTCTGAAATCAGGTGGGCCCCAGCAGCTCTGGCGTCCTGCTCAAGGGCTTGTTGGATCTCCTGTCCACTTTTGCCCACAAAGCCCGGCAGGTTCTGGATGGGGGTTTTGATGTGGTGGAGGGGACCAGAGCCCCGGTCAATCACCAGCACACTGCGCCGGTGGAAAGCGAGGTGCAGGGCTGCAGCCAGTCCTGCGGGACCTCCTCCGACAATGATGGTGTCCCAGAGTGTTTTTTCAATCATGTGTGCATCCTCCTTGGGCAGCAAGACCGCCCGATGCAGCCATTGAACTGTGCCATCGGGCGGGAATCTGTAGGGAAGTGTGCAATGGGTGTTGTGGGATCCTGCAAATTGCAGGGCAGATCACCCTTGCTTCAGGAGGACCGCGGAAGGACCCGAGAGCTTCACTTCGCCTTGCATGGTCTGACCTGACATCAGGTCTTGCCACGCTCCTTCAAGAGGGTAAGCCAAAGGTTCTCCTCTGGTGATGAGGGCAAGGATGCGCTCTGGACCGAAACGCCTCTGGATCACGAGGTGGTCTCCCTGAGCGTGAAGCACACTGTAACTGCCTTCCTGCAAAGCTTTTTCTTGCTTGCGGATGCGGGCCAGTTGCTTGTAGTGGTCGTACAGTCCGGTTTCCCAGAGTTCTTTCCAGTCCCACGGCATGGTTCGACGGCTGAGGGGATCCCCTTCCCCTTCCAGACCGATTTCATCTCCGTAGTAAATGCAGGGCACCCCGATGTGCACGAATTGCAGGGTGGCCCCGAGTTTGCGCCGTTCCAGATCCGGGCAGATTGAAGCGAAGCGTTTGGTGTCGTGGGAACACAGGTTGTTGAACAGGGCCAGTTGGTTGTGAAAGGGGATGAAACTCAGGTAATGCATCACCGAACGGGCGTAATCGGCAGCATCGAGCTGAACGCATTTGCCGCTTTCATCTTCGCCTCCCAGAAAAGCCCAGGTGGGGATGGTGAAGCCGTAATAGTTCATCACCCCGTCTTCTTCGCCCCCTTGCAGCCATGGGATGGCGTCTCCGAAGTGCTCTCCGATGATGTAAGCCTCTGGGTTCTCTTCGCGGGCGGTTTGCCAGATTTTCTGGAGCACCTCATGGTTGCCTTCGTCGGTGCCGTGTTTGCCAATGACCGGTGCAGCGTCCAGACGCCAACCGTCAATGTGGTAAGGGGCTTTCAACCAGAATCGCACCACGGAATCCTCTCCAGTGATCATGTTTTCCAGCACTTCCGGGTTGCCGTAATTCAGTTTGGGCAGGGTGGCAAAACCGAACCATGCGATGTACTCCTCGGGCTGGTCTCCAACGTAAGTGTAGTAATCGCGGGTGGGACCCCCTTGAAATGCACCAGGTTCGCTGTAAATGCGTTCACGGTTCATCCATTTGTGCCAGCTTCCGGTGTGGTTGAAGACCCCATCCAGCATGATTTTGATGTCGTTCTGGTGCAGTTCGTCCACCAGAGCCGCAAAGCCTTCGTTGGTGCCGAAGTGCTCATCGATTTTGAAGTGGTCCTGCGTGTCGTAGGCGTGCACGGAAGGGCTCTGGAAGATTGGGTTCAGGTAAAGGGCATTCACCCCGAGGTCTTTCAGGTAGTCAAGGCTGTGCCGGATGCCTTCAAGGTCTCCGCCGAAGTATTCGTTTGCGCCCATTGCGGCATTGGGGTCCATGTACCACTTGCGGTGCACCACAGCGCGGTCCTCGTAGGTGTACTCACCGGATTTCAGGTTGATGGACGGGTCTCCGTTGCGGAAACGGTCCGGAAAAATCTGGTAGAACACCCGTTCATGCACCCACCCTGGTGGACGATTGTGTGACACTTTGAAGTCCTGCGCAAACAGGGTGGGACCGGGCTGCACTCCAGCCTGCGAAAGCCAGTAGGTGCGCCCAGAGATTTGCACCTTGAAACGGTACTGGGTGTTCCGGTGTTTTTGCATGGGCAGGGTGGCCTTCCAGCGTCCATCGTCCTGTTTTTGCAGGTCATCGAAGCGGGCGTCTCCGTGGTGGAAGCTCATCACCTGACCCTCCTCCATGTCCTCTGGGGCTTCCAGAAACAGGTGCAGGAGGTCGCCGTCTTGCTGCACAAAATGGGAGGTGCCGTCGTGGTACAGGTGAACTGGGGCTCCTGAAGTGAATGTGCTGCTTTTTTGTGGTCTGGATGCCGTTTCAGTCATGGTGTGGGCCTTTCATGTGCCGTCAAGGGGTTTGAGGTTCAGCAGAAATTTCAGGGATGGGATTGGATTTTTTGGCCGTCTGCCCAGAGGACTTCTTCTCGGGGGTGCGTTGCAGGGTGCAGGCGTCCAGAGGGCGGCGTTCCTGCAAGTCAAAAGCGTCCCCTTTGCTGAGGACATGCAGTTTCACGTCGTAGATGGACAGGATGCGGTCGTCTCCACCTTCTGCGATGTTGGAGTGGGTGACGCCGTGCCCATCCACCACATAAACCGCGCCATTCCCGAGGACCGTGCAGTACCGCAGGTCTTCCACGACGATGGCGGTGTCCTCATCGATGCCGATGCCGAGGACCCTCGGGTTCTGGGCCACTGCGCCAAGCAGGCGTCCCATGCGGCCCCGTTCTGCAAAGTGCTGGTCGATGATTGCGCCCCGGATGAACCCGAGTCCGGGGGCCATGCGCAGGTCTCCCACCCGGTGGGATTCGCCCCCTTTGCCTTCAATCATCATGGTTTCGCACATCACCGAAGCGCCGGCACTGGTGCCACAGACCACCCCTCCAGATTCGAAAATTTCACGGATGCGGGTTTCCATGGGGGTGTCCCCGATCTGGCTGGTGATCCTGAGCTGATCCCCTCCGGTGAAGAAAATGCCTGCTGCGTCGGCAAGGATCTGCTGGGTTTGTTCGGTCACGGCGTCCGCTCGGGTGTTCACATCGAGACCCAGCACGGTTTTCAGCCCGAGGTCGTGGAAGACCTCCTGATACATCTCGAAGTACCCTTCGGGTTCGTGGGAGGCCACAGTGGTCACCACCAGTTTGCCTTTGCCCACCCTGCGCACCACTTCCTTGAGGATTTCGCGGTCCCCGTCTTTGTCTTCGTGTCCTCCAATGATGATCAGGGTGCCCACCTGATCGGATTTGCGGCGGTTGTGGTCAGGCATCGGTCTTCTCCTTCTGCAGGTGAACCTGAGGCTCGGGTTCAGCAGAACTGACGAACGCGCAGGGCATGTGTTTGCTGTTGTGGAACCAGCCCATCTCTCCTTTTGCCGTGAGGACCAGCCCGCCTGCTTCGCCTCCCACCCTCTGGTGCATCTCAGGGATGAGTTGACAGATGGATGGCTCTGGCCCGAGGTCCAACATGCGGTCCATGATGCGGCTGGCCAGACGGTACCGCATGATTTCTTCTCCGTCTCCGGTCAGGGCCACAGCCCCAATGCCGTCCTCGGCGTAAAAACCGCAGCCGGAAAGAGGGGAATCTCCGACCCGACCCGGTGGGTGGCCCACCAGTCCCCCTGTGGAGGTGGCGGCTGCCAGATGCCCCTGTGCATCGAGGGCCACACAACCCACGGTGTCGTGCTGGGCCTTTTGGTGTTGGTCTTTCAGTTTCTCTTGCTGCTCGGGGTGGATGAGGTCTCTGGGATTGCAGAGCTCAAGGCCGTGTTTTTCGGCATGTTCACGGGCACCCTGTCCCACCATGAAGGCGGTTTCTTTCTCCACAATGCTGCGGGCCACCGACACTGGGTGCTGCACCCCTTGCACAGAGCCCACCGCACCCATTTGCAGGGTGCTGCCATCCATCACAGCTGCGTCCATTTCCACTTCGCCTTCACGGTTCAGGCTGGAACCATAACCACAATTGAACGCGGGATCGTCTTCGAACACCCTCAGGGCCGCCTCTACAGCCTCCACGGCAGAACCACCGTTTTGCAGGATGTGCTGGCCTGCCTTGAGGGCACGCTTCACACCTTCCAGATTTTGCTGGATTTTTTCTGTTGGAACGGTTTTGGCTCCGCCATGGACCATCAGCGCGTAACGCACCTTGGAAACATTGGAATTTGTCATGGGTCTCCTTCTGTGGGAAACAGAAAACGGTTACATTGCTGACCGGAAGCAAACCCACCTCTCCGGCTTCCTTTTCAAGATACGGGTGAATGCTCTGGCAAAAATCAGGAATTCCCACGTTTCACAAGTACAAAACACCACCAGACCAGACAGGCTGGTCCATTCATGCTAAAAGCTGCAAATGATAACCATTTGATAAATGGCTGTACCCGGGCTGTGGGGTCTCCCAAAACCGTTTCATCAGACCTTTATGGGTGGTCCTTCAGAAAGAGCTGTGTGAATTCGCACGGAACACCCGCAGCCCAGCACCCATTCTTGAGAGGAATTTTCTGAATGGATTTTCTGCACGAACTTCTGGGAGGAACCATGACACAAGCCCCAACCTTGACTGGACGCATCCTGACCCCGAGTGATCCGGGCTTTGAACTGGCCCGCAAAAATTTCAATGAACGCTTCAACCACCAGCCCAAAATGGTGGTGTTCTGCCAGAACCGGGAAGACGTGCAAAACGCCGTGAAGCACGCCCGAGCCCACCAGATGAAAGTCGCGGTGCGCTGTGGTCGCCACAACTACGAGTGCTTCTCTCTGGTGGAAGATGGCATGGTCATTGATGTGAGCGACATGACCACCCTGCACATTGACAGCCAGAGCCACACCTTGCAGGTCGGCTCTGGAACCCAGCTGATCGAAATTTACACCAAAGTCACCCAGCAAGGCTACGGCTTTCCCGGCGGCATCTGCCCCACGGTGGGGATCTCTGGATTGACCCTCGGGGGGGGCATCGGACTGCTGACCCGGTACCTTGGGTTGACCTGTGACAGCCTGCTGGAACTGGAACTGGTGGACAGCCATGGAAACCTTGTGACCGCCAGCGAAACCGAAAACCCTGACCTGTTCTGGGCTTGCCGTGGAGGGGGAGGCGGAAATTTTGGGGTGGTGACCCGCTTCAAGTTCAAACTGCACAAGGTGGATCAGGTCTCGATTTTTCAGGCCTCATGGGACTGGGAGAAAATCCCTGAGGTGATTGACCGCTGGCAGCGCTGGGGCGACACCCTCGATTCCCGATTGACCTCCATCATCATGCTGCACGGCCCAGAGAAGAAAGACCCCGGTTCTGCGGTGGCCTCGGGCCTGTTTGTGGGACCTGAAGACGAACTGCACAGGATTCTGGAACCCCTGCTGGAAGTGAAACCCAGAGAACTGAAGGTCCAGAGCCACCCTTACTTCGAGGGCCTGAAGTTTTTCACCGATGATCCTGATCCAGACTGGATGGCGTACTGGCATGGGGCACACCGCAAGTTCAAGAACACTTCGGCTTTTGCCTATGAATTCCTACCCCCAGAGGGCATCGAGACGATTGTGAGGCATCTGGAGCAGTCTCCAGCCCCGGACAATCTGGTGCAGTTTGAAACGCTCGGGGGGAAGGTGTCTGCCCTGACTGAGGAGGCCACGGCATTTCCGCACCGCAAAGCCCGCTTCAGTTTGCAGTATCAGGCCTACTGGAATGAAGATTCAGAAGAAAAAGAGCATCTGGACTGGGTGAATGCCTTCCGCAAAGACATGCTGCCTTACACCCGAGGGGCTTACGTGAATTACCCGGATGTGGATGTGGAAGACTTCATGGGCATGTACTACGCCCAGAACCAGCAAAAACTGGCCGAAGTGAAAGCAAAGTACGATCCAGACGGATTTTTTTTCTTCAGTCAGAGCATCAAACCTCTGGTGAAAAAGTAAGGGCATCTCAAGAGAAGAAGCGCCTTCTGGCGCTTCTTTGATGTTTCTGGATTCACAGCAAGCTGTTTTGCACTTCAAAGAACCTGCGGGCCACCGGATTGTGGGCCTTGAAAGCCGGATGGTGCTCGGCGGGCAGGTTGCGCAGCACCTTGTCCAGCCACCCCTCAAGCCTTGACCGGGCTTCAGGGGCTTCAGGGTTCTGGCACGCCTCTCGAACCTGCCAGAGGGTCAAGAGCACTTCGCCTCGGGTCAGGCGGGAGGGCTCAAAGGGGTCCAGCATCCCTGCGGCTTTCTCGATGTGTTCCTGTGCTTCTTGAAGCTGCCCGAGTTTCAGGTGGGCTTGCGCCAGGCGGGTGCGGGCAGAGATTTCGGTGCCTCCGAGGTCTTTCTCAAGGGCAAGCTGAAGCACCCTGTGGGACAAATCAAGGGCCTGTTCAGGTGAAATGGTGTCTGCTTGGGCCAGCCACAAACGGGCTCTGGAGATCATACGGGGGGTGTCTTTGAGCAGTTCATCTGCCTGATCAAACTGGGGAGTGGGGTCTTCACCCTGCAGGTGCTGCAAGGTGCCCAGATTGATCAGGGCACGGCTGCGGTACTGGCCTGGAATCCCGGGAAACTGCGCCGCATACTTGAGGGATTTGTGGGATAGAGCAAATTCACCGATGTTCAGGAACAGTTCCCCTTTGAGGCCTTCGAACACCCCGAGGTGCCAGGTGCCTTCCAGTGCCTTGTCGATGGCCTTGTTGTAGTGGTCGAGGGCCATGCCGTACAGTCCAAGTTCAAAACAGGCCTGTCCGGTGGCTGCATGCCCGAGGGAGACCCCACGGTGTTCGGTGTCGGCTTGCTGCTCAATTTCGCCCGCTTTGAGGACCACCGTCAGGCTGTCCTGCATGCGGCCCTGCTCAGAATAGGACACCGCGAGGTTGTGCATGGTGGTGGCGAGTTGGGGAAGGTCCGCAAACTTGCGGTGCATCTCGATGGCCCTCTGGTGGTATTGGATGGCCTCAGAGTGGCGGTCGCTGTGGTCCAGCATCACCCCGAGGTTGGAAAGGTTGCTGGCCAGACTGGGGCTTTCGCCCAGCGGTTCCAGGGTCTGGACCGCCTGCCACATGGCTTTTGTGGACTCGGGAATCTGCTGCTGGATCCACAGGGCCACGGCCAGAGAAGCATGCAGGTTGGCCCGCAGGATTTGTTCCTCTACGGTGATCAAAGGACCACCCCCGAGGGCTTCCAGACCTTTGCGTGCCGCTTCAGCGGTTTCAGGACCTTCATGGTAGGTGGAGTGGAATTCGGCCACCTGAAAATGGGCTTGCGCCCGTTGCAAGGGGGTTCCCGCATATTCAAAGAGGGAGCGGAGGGCTTCTTCTCTGGGGGCACGCTCGTTCATTTGCCCGAGGGCCACCGCCCGGTGGTACAGGGCTTCAAAAGCCGCTTCAGGCTGGTTGGATTCACGGAAAGCCTGTGCTGCCAGCATGAAGTACCGGCTGGCCTCGCTGACCCCGAAGTTCTTGTGGGCCTGCTGGGCGGCCTGCAAATACAAAGGGGCCGCCTGTTTGAGGTCTCCGCCTTGCTGGTGGTGGTGGGCCACCCGGAACGTCGGAGCACCCCTTGTGGTCAGGACCTTGGCAGCACTGCGGTGCAGCAGTTGCTGGATGGCTTTCGGGGTGGACCGGAGCACCGACTCAAAAATCAGGTCGTGGCTGAAACGGCCATCCTTGACGATCTGTGCGGTGTCCAGTTCTTCCCAGGTGGCAATGAAGTCCATCAAGGGGGCATTCAGCACTGCAGCCACCAGATCCAGATCGAATTCGGTGTGCAGCACTGCAGCAGCCCGGGCGGCTTGCAGGGCAGGGGCAGACAGGCGTTGCAGGCGACGCTCAATGATCTGGCTGACTTTCTGGGGCACCGTCAGCTCACGGTCTTGCTGCAACTGACCGGACTCCATCAGGTGGCGCACGGTTTCCAGCAAAAACAGCGGGTTCCCACCAGCGTACTGGCTGAGCCTGCTTTTCAAACCGGGATGCACCTCCACCCCGAGGTCTTCCAGAAGCTTCACGGTTTGCGCTTCCGGGAGAGGCTCCACATCAATCAGGACAGCCATGCCGGTGTTGACCAGCGTTTCCAGCATCAGGGCTTCGGCTTCGCTGCTCAGTTCGCCTTTGCGGTAACACTCGATGAACCTCGGGAATCCGGTTTCCTGCATGGGGAAAGACTGGGAGATCATGTATGCCCCTTGCATACTGGACGCCTCGTCGTAGTATTGCCAGTCGTCCACCACGCAGCAGGCCAGATCCTGACAGCCCGAGATGGTGGCAAGGCGCACCGCTTCGTGGAAACGCAGCAGGTCTTCCTGACCATTCATGGGAGGCGGAGGGGTGGGACCTGAGAGCTCGGGGAGGATGCGGGACAGTTCCTGCACCATCCACGGTTCCAGAGGCAAATCTGGCCGGTGGTCCAGAATGGTGCGGATGTTGCGGGCCGCTGAGGCGTAAGGGGTCTGGCTGTCGCCGGGCCGGGCTTCCATCACCAGATGTGGTCCTCGGGAGGCAGCAAAGTCGCGGGCAAGGCGGGATTTACCCACTCCGGGTTCTCCTCGCAGGAAGATGATTTGCCCCTGCTCCCAGGCGAGCTCCATCTGCTCCCACTCTTTTTCACGTCCCACCAGAGCCGGTGGACGCAGCACCGTGAGGGGCAGTCCAGCCTTTTGACGGGGGTTAGATGGGATGGGCAGGGTGGCCTGCTCAATCCAGCGGGCCAACTCGAAGGTTTCCGGGAGCGGTTCCACCCCAAGTTCGTTTTTCAGCAGGGTCTGCAGTTTTTTGAAGGTGTCCAGCGCATGGTGGCGGTTGCCCAGCAGGTATTGCAGGCGCATCAGGCGACGGTGGCCCTCTTCAGAAAGGGGATCGAGGGTCAGCATTTCACGGATTTTGGCGGTGGCTTCCAGATGCTCTCCGGCCTGCTCAAGGGAGTTGGCTTCGGAAAGCAGGGCCTGGGTGCGCCAGTGGTTCCACTGTTCACGTTCAGCCAGGATCCAGGTTTCCAGGTCCGGGCAATCGTCAAAAGAGAGACCGTGCAAGAAGATTCCGGTGCTGCGGTTGAACTCCGGGTATTGCGCTCGGGTGAAGTGATCACGGGCAACAGCCACGTCGGTTTGCAGGTCACCGGTCAGGGTGAGCACTTCTGCTCCGGTCACCAGCTCTGCGTTGGCGAGGGTTTTGAGTTTGCGGAGCAGGTGCACCAGATTGTTGCGGGCCGCGGCTTCCCGGGTGTCGGGCCAGAGCAGTCCAATCAGGTTGGCGCGGGGGGTTGGGCCTTCCTGTGCAAGGTAGGCCAGCAGGGCAGCCGTTTTGCGTTCAAGGATGTGGGTGTGTTCCTTGCATTGCAATGAGGGAATGCCCAGAAGTGTGCAGTGCCAGAGGTGCGAGGTCATGGGAATCGACTTCATGCTAGCAAGGCGCTTTTTCTCAGGTGGTGACGGCTGACGTTTTTCGGAGGCCTAAGCCATTGTGCTTAAGTGTGCACAATTTGCAGGTACACCGTGTAAACCGAGCCCAAAATCAGCAAGGCCATCATCAGGCGAGCAAGCCTTCTGGTTCGTCTGGTGTTCATTTTTCCTCCATGATGCCCATGAATTCGATGCCGTAATCCCGGCTCACCGAAGACAGGCTGTTCAGGCTCGGGGAGGGGTTCAGCAAAGGGGCAAGCTGCTGGTAAAAAGCCTCCACTCCAGCTGGATTGGCAATCACCCAGTGTTTGGCCGCCACACGACCGATGTTGCGGTAGGCGTGCATCACCCCTGACGGGAAAAACACCACATCGCCGGGTCCAGCCACCTGCCAGCCTTCGCTGGTCAGGCATTCCAGTTCCCCAATCAGCAGGATCAGCAATTCGTCCTCCCGGTGGTGCAGGTGAGGGGGGATGCTGCCACCCACCTGTGTGGTCACCAGACCCAGCGTGTAGCTTCCGTCGGTGTCGATGCCTGTGAGTTTGAGTTGCACGTCCTCCAGGGCACTGTTGATGGTTTTTCCCTGATCGGCGCGGATGATGCGGGCAGTGAGATGGTTCATGGCGTCCTCTGGGAATCAGGGTATAGAAGGGGCCGTGATTGAAGCGTGATTGGGGTGTTAAGGTGAAACCATGCAATTTGAAGTGTGTGTGGAAAGCCTGCAAGGGGCCATGAATGCCGTGCAGGGAGGGGCAACCCGCATTGAACTGTGCTCCAGCCTGATCGAAGGGGGCCTCACCCCCTCGGCAGGCTTGATCCGTGAAGTCAAACGGCACTGCCCGGTCCCGGTGCACGTGATGGTCCGCCCGAGAAGCGGCGACTTCCTGTACAGCCCCAACGAAATTCAAACCATGCTTTCCGACATCGAATACTGCCAGTTTCTGGAGGTCGATGGTCTGGTGTTCGGGGCGCTGGACAGTCAGGGAGAACTGGACACATGGGCCATGCAGCAATTGATGCAGGCATCCGGGCGCACAAAGGTCACGTTTCACCGGGCATTTGATGTGTGCAAAAACCCCACCAGAGCACTTGAGCAACTCATTGAACTCGGGGTCCGGCGGGTGCTCACCTCCGGGCAGGCCAGCACTGCATTTGAAGGAAGACAGCTGATTGCAGCTCTGGTGCGGCAGGCCAGAGACCGCCTGACCATCCTGCCCGGAAGTGGCATCACCAAAGACAATGTGATTCCCCTGTTGCAGGCCACCCACGCCAGAGAGGTGCATTTCAGTGGGCGCAGCGCCCAAAAAAACCACCCTTTTCATGAAAAGGATGGTTTGAAATTTGGGGTCTCCGAAGACCAGTGGCTGACTTCTGCGGAAAATGTGCGTCTGGTGGTGCAGAAAGTGCTCGGAGGTTAAAGGTCCTCAAGGGCCACGATGTTGTGCTTCAGGGCATACAGTGCAGCCTGGGTGCGCGACCCGAGGTTCAGTTTGCTCAGCAGGCTCGAAACGTGCGTCTTGACGGTGGTTTCACTGACCTCCAGTTGCTCTGCGATGTGCTTGTTGGTCATGCCTCTGGCGATCATCTGCAAGGTCAAGGTTTCCCTGTTGGTGAGGGACTCGCGCATCTGGGGACTGCGGAATTCGCGCACCAGACGCTTGGCCACCTCGGGATGCAGGCGCACCTCGCCTCTTGCTGCTGCATGGATGGCCTCCAGCAGGGTTTCGGCACTGGCGTCTTTGAGCATGTAGCCGATGGCTCCGGCCTCGATGGCCGCGTGGATGCGGTGCTCTTCCAGAGCGCTGGTCAGGGCCAGCACTTCAATGCCGGGGTGCATTTTGCGCAGTTCCTTTGTGGCTTTCACCCCGTCCATCACCGGCATCATCAGGTCCATGATCACCACGTCCGGGTTGCAGGAGGGAATGGCTTCGAGGGCTTCCTGTCCGTTGCTGGCCTCTGCGACCACCTGAATGTCCTCGTCCAGAGAAAAGTACATTTTCAGGCCCATCCGCACCACGTCATGGTCGTCCACCAGCAAGACCCGCACCATCACCGACCTCCAGTGTGCAGCAGGATGTCGCCGGAGACGGTTTTGATGTTGATGGTGAGGTCTGCCTGGCCTGAACCGGTCAGGTAGGTGTTCCCTTGCTGGACAAGTCCCGAAGCCTGCACTTCTCCGCCCACCGTGCTGGTGGTGATGGCAGCGTTGACGTTGGCAGGGAGGTTCAGTTCGATTTCCCCTCCGGTGCTCTGGACGGAGATTTCACCCGAGGTGCCCTCCTGAACCGTCAGTCGCTGGTCGCTGGCCACACTGCGGGTGTCCACCTTCAGGTTCTGTGCAGGGGGAAGGTCCAGCACAATCTCCCCTGCCGTGGTTGAAACCCGCACGTCACGGTACCGGGTGTTTTCCAGATTCAAGGTCAGGTCTCCGCTGGTGCTGCTGGCCTCAAAAGATCCCGGCTCTGGTTGATTCTGCTTGGTTGCTCCTGAAGTGCGAACAGAAATCCCACCAGCCACGGTTTTCAGGTGGGTATCGGCACCCTGCCCATCGGGAAGCACCGCATCAATGTCTCCAGAGGTGGTGCTGGCCATGAATTCCTGAAGTTGCAGGTCGGCAAGGTTCAGATCCAGACCACCAGAGACCGAACCCACCGAGAGGTCCATGGGCACCTCGGGGGTCAGGTCCACCCGCAACTCTGGGGAGGTGCCTCCGAAAAACCCCAGTGAAAACCCAATCCTTCTGGGTGTTTCCTCCTGAAAACGCAGGTCGGCCATGCCACCGTTTGTGGAACCCGAGCGGCGCAGTTTGAAGTTTTCATTGGCCAGATAAGTACCACTGAGCAGTTGCCCATTCGCATTGCCTGTCAGGGTGATGTCGCTGCTGGTGGTCTTGAACGACAACCTTGCATTCCTGATGCCTGCCAGAGGCTCTTGCAGGTCATTTTGCACCAGGGCAGAACCCTGAGGGCGTGCTTCCTGCAAGGTGGTTCTGAGCAGGGCCACGCCTCCAGCAATGATGAGCAGGCTCAGCAGGATGCGGGTCACTCTGGGGTCAGGGCGGTGTTCATTCTGGGGATTCTGGTTGGAGATTTGCGGTTGTGGGGTCTGGTCAGAAATCTGTTTCATGGTGTGCTCCTTGGGCTTTGAAAGGGGGTTTTGTCATGAACTGTGAACTTCAAATCGGAAATTCAAGGCGGATGCGGGTGCCTTCACCCTGCTGGCTGGACACCGTGAAAGTGCCAGAGAGGAACTCGGCCCGTTCACGCATGCTCTTGAGCCCGAGGGTGCCGCCTGAAAGCTGCTGCACATCGAAGCCTTTACCGTTGTCTTGAAGGTCCAGCGTCCAGCCCGAGGCGGTTTTGTGGAAATTCAGGGACATTTCGGTGGCTCTGGCGTGCTTCACAGCATTGTGAACGGCTTCCTGTGCAATGCGGTACACGGCATGCTTGCGGGCAGCGGGCAGCTCGGGTTCTTCGCACAGATCGGTGTGGATGGTCAGGCCGTAACGCACCTTCATGGCGTGGGCCAGTCGGGACAGGGCCTCACAGAGTCCCCCTTCATCCAGAGCGTCTTCGCGCAAACTGAACAGCAAGGCTTTCATTTCGGCGGTTCCTCCTTCTGCCAGTTGGATGGCGTAATCGAGGCTTTCTCGCACCTTGTTGGGATCCCGTTCCAGCCAGCCTTTAGCGGTCTTCGCGCCCAGCGTGATGCCGTACAGGGCCTGCGCCACCGAGTCGTGCAGTTCACGGGCCAGCCTCTGGCGTTCCTGCTGGGAGGCCTGCTCCTGAACCCGGTCAATCAGCTGGGAAGTTTCGATGGCCACCCCTCCCTGATCTGCGAGGGCCGCCATGAACTCCAGTTCCCTCTGGGTGGGGGCATGTCCCCGTCGGTAAAAGGCATGCAGTTGGCCCAGCAGTTGCTGCTGGTACATCATCGGCAAGGTCACCAAGCAGCCATCTGGCAAACCCTGCAACAAAGGGGCGACCAGCACGTCTTTTTCCCAGAGCGGCAAAAATTGCTTCTCGATGTGGGCACGGCCTTGCACCATCTGCTCGGGCAGGTTCAGACGGGAGTGGGCCTCTGGCAAAGCACGCACAAACAGCTCGGGCAAGTTGCGGGAGGCTCCCACCTTCCAGCTTGCACCTTCTTTCACTGTAAGCAGGAGGGCAGATGCCCCGAGGGCCTGCATCCCCTGACCTGCAATGTGTGAAAGGGTTTCTTCCAGAGAACCGCTGTAGGCCACCGCACTGCTGGTCTGCTTGAGGGCCTGCACTTCCCTCTGGGCATGCTTGGACTCGCCGTAGTCGGTGAGGAGGGCATTGTTGAGGAGCGCCCAGCCATCGGCCATCAGGTTAAGGAGGCTCAGGGAAAGCACGGTCAGGGCCACTGCGACGACCTCCCAGACAATCCAGCCGAAGGCATTCAGCTGAAAGACGGTGTTCCCAAAATACAGGGGCATCGGATAAAACAGGTTGGCAATGGGAAGCAACAAAAAGCCCACAGACAGGCTGAGCAGGACCACAGTCACCACAAAAGAGGCAACCCCGAGCGGGAATTTCAGTAAGGCATACAACAACGCCTTGTAGGTACCAGCGTCACTCAGGGTGGCTCTGGACCACTGGCCAAAACCAGACACCTGCACCAGAGGTTTCTCCCGGTACAGGGTCTGTCCGAGCAGGGTGGCCAGCGCACGTTCAACCTCCGCAAAACGCAGGATCAACCAGAACGTCCCCATGAACACCGGAAACCCGACCACCAAGACCATCAGGGCCAGACCCAGAGAGAGGCCCGTCACCAGCACCACAAAATACAGGACACCCAGAGGAAAAGTCGCCAGCAGGTAAAACAACCGCCGGTACGTTGCTGCACTGAACAGCTCAGCGAAATAACCGTTCAATGGGCTTGCAGAAGGTTTCGTCACAGTCATCATGATGACACTGTAGACCGGCCAGGGTTTCAAATCTTCCGACCAAAGTAGGAGGTTCGTGACTTCAAAGGAGCATGCTGTAAATTCGGGTACAGCCTGACACGGCAAGAACCCAACACAATGGATCATGAACCGAAATGAACCTGCATTCTTGCACCTGAAACAATTTTTGAACCATCTGGATCAACCCGATTTGCCTTCCTTGCAAGGGCCTCTGGAGCACCTGCGGATGGCTCTGGCTTTGCTGTACCCGGAAAGCACCCAACCTGCACCGCTTCATGCCCCTCAAGTGTTCGATGAAGCCCAATTGGCTCAGGCCAGAACCGCCGTACAAGCTGCTCTGGAAGGCATGAAAGAACGTGAACTGGACGACTTCAAATCGTCTCTGGAAGAGGTCTACCAGCAGCTTTCAGGCGTGTCTGCCCTCTGACGGCAAGCCCAGAGACTCAAAGAAGATGTCCCGGCCTTGCTCGGGTTGCAGGTCAGGATTCCAGAGGGTGATGGGAATCCTGACCTCTTTGATTTCCCCTCCAGGGTACTTGCAAGTGCCTTCGTAGTACAGAGATTTGCCTGACTGGAACGCCCGGTAAACGGGTTCTGCATCGGCGAGTTGTCCACATCCACGCACTTCCACACTGGATCCGAAGGTCAACAGTTCGACCCTGCCTGTGAAACGGATGAAGTTGATGCTTCCAGATTGAGCAGCCATGGGACTCCTGAGCAAAGAAGATTAACCTGATTGTAAACTGATTTGAAACTGTAGTCTACCTGAATGTTACATTTCTGATGGTTTGATCACAGTTCACAGCTGCCAACCATGGGGCCACCTGCAACACTCTTGGGCTTCATGTGCTCCAAGCTTGAACAAATTCTGTTCCAATTGAGATCAAACAGGCCGGTAAAGTTGAGAGGGTTTTGACTGTGACCATTTGGTTTTGTATTTGATTTGTGATTTTTTTATTCTTTTGATTTTACTTGTTGATGGATGGCATTGGCCCAATCCCTCACCCGCCGGGCTGCACCTTCCAGAGCCCCCTTTGCGTACACCTCCACCAGAGTGAACGTCCACTTGCGCAACACCACCTGACGCTCAGCCTCTGGCTTTCTCACCCGGTTTGGACCGTCAAAAGCCTCCTCTGCCCTCTTGCGCAAATCAAGGATGGAAAGCCCTGTTTCCAACTTTGCAGACAGTCCTTGCTGCAGGTTTTTCAGGGCCTCCTCTGTGAAGGAGGAAGGATGCTGCAGGTTGTAGCAGGCCACCAGAAAAAAATGCTCGGCCTGCAGCTCAGGGTCATGCCATTCCTGTGCCAGCAAGGCATGAAAAGCCTGTTCACAGGAGAAGCCCTCTGGCCAGAGGGCTCCACATTCCGGGCACATGTGATCCATCAGGCCTGATACCCTCTGGCCTGCAACAGGTACATCTGGGCGTAAGTCTGGTTGCTTTCCAGCAACTCTTCGTGTGAACCGCTTTCGGTGATGATTCCGTTTTCCAGCACGACAATGTGATCGGCCAGACGCACGGTGCTGAACCGGTGCGAGATGATCACGGTGATGCGGGAATGGGCCTCTTTGCGCAGGGCTTCAATCACTTCAAATTCGGCATTGGCATCCAGAGCGGCGGTCGGTTCATCGAAGACCAGCAATGAAGCTCTGCGGTAATACAGTCGGGCAAGGGCAAGGCGTTGCCACTGGCCTCCAGAGAGTTGACGGCCTCCCGTGAAAAGCCTTCCCAATTGGGTTTTGTATTCGTCAGGCAAAGTCTCGATGAACTGGGCTCCAGCGGTTTCTGCAGCATGCTCGATGCGCTCACGGTTCTCTTCTGCTGGACGGCTCTGGTCGCTGAGGGCGATGTTCTCGCTGACCGTCATCTGGTATTGCCCGAAGTCCTGAAAAATGATGCTCATGGCCTGCTGCAAACTGCGGATGCTGAACCCTCTGGCATCTTGTCCATTGATCAGGATCCGTCCCGAGGTGGGCTCGAAAAGCCGGGTGAGCAGTTTGACGATGGTGGTCTTCCCTGCCCCGTTCTGCCCCACCAGAGCCAGCGCCTGTCCTTTTTGGATTTTGAAATTGACCCCTTTCAGGATGTCCCGGTCGGTCAGGGGGTAACGGAAACTGACCCCCTCGAATTCCAGGGTGTCAATGGTGCCCCGGAATTCCTGTCCGGCGTCCAGATCTCTGGCAGGCAACTCCAGAAACTCAAACAGGTTTCGCATGTAAAGCACATTCTGGTACAGGCCAGAGAAGCCGTTGAGCAAGGTGGAAAACTGGCTCTGGACCTGTGTGATGCCCAGAATGAACAGGGAGAAATCCCCCACCGTGATGTGGCCTTCCAGAGACCGCCTCAAAATCAGGTAGGTGGCAAAGCCAATCACCAGTGCAGAAAAAACCGAAGCTGCGAGGCTCCAGAAGCTTCTGGCCCGCACCAGAGGCACCAGTTGCCCCCTGAACTTGCGGTAGTACTCCTGCCAGCGTTCCAGCAGGTAAGGCTCAAAGTGAAAAAGCCGCACCTCTTTGACCAGCGCATCCGAAGTCAGGATGCTCCCAAGGTAATTTTGCACTCTGGCATCGTGGGTGCGCCGACGGATCATGCGGTAGCCTTCCATCCCGTAACGGTTGGACACCCAAACGGTGGGCAACGTGGCAATCAGAATGAGTGGCAAAATGGCCCATCCCAGCCTTGCCATCAGGGCACTGATTGAAACCAGCGTGATCACCGCTTGCACCAGAGCAATCACTTGCGTCAGGACACCCAGCGGGCGTGAACCCACCTCACGGTAGGCGTTTTGCAGGGCGTCGTAAGTCTCGGCATTTTCAAAACGCTCCACTTCCAGCGAACTGGCCTTTGACAGAATCTGCTGTGAGATGCGGTTTTGCAGGCGGTCTGCAAACAGTTCACGCACCATGTTTTGTGCTGTAGACAGGGCACTTCCCACAATGCCCACCAGAATCTGCAGCAAGAGGAGTTCCACCAGCAAAGTCAGGTTGTTGACCCTCTGGGAGATGGTTTCTGTGACGGCGTCCAGCAAAAGTTTGGAGACCCAGAGGGTGGCTGCAGGCAAAAAGGCCTGCACAATGCTGAGCAAAATCAACAAAAAAGCCTGTCCAGGAGCGGTGCTCCATGCCAGTTTCAGGGTGGCGGAGAGGTCTTGCATTTGGGTTTTCAGGTCAGGGGCCTTGACAGTCACAAAAGCCATGCTACTGCAGGCCAGCAGTCCTGATTGGAAAAAAGTCTGGTTTTGCCTCTCCATCAAGCCTTCAGATCTGAAGAATTCACACAGGAGACGGCACTGGGGCTTTCTATACTGAACCCAACCTGTTTTGAGGAGGCTTCATGGAAACATTGAATTGTCCGGTCTGCGGCAGAGAACTGCCCATTGCATACAGCCAGATCACCGATGTGAACGACTTCACCTGCAAGCATTGTGGCACCACCTATGCACTGAACAGCCCCCATGTTCCTGAGGTCAGGCCAGACCTCTCAGAAGAACCTTCTGTGGCCGATGACACCGCCCGCAATGTGGCCATGAATCCCTACACCCGCAGCGAAAACCGCGATGTGGACGACTCAGAGCGCATGGAGTCCATTGAGTTCAGTTATCAGGATCAGGGGGAGTCCAAATTGCTGGTGATTCCTGTGCAAACCATCCCCTGAAGTCATTTTCAGAAGGTTCTGACCAGAGAAAGTTGACCGTTCACAGCGCACATTGAACACATTTGGCAGAAGCATCAGAGGTTGAGTCTCTGGTTGATCCGCGAAAAGAACAAGTCTGCAACAAAAAACCCGAGGGAAATCCCCTCGGGCAATTTTGAGTTTGAAGGTTCAGGAGGCTTTGAAGGTGCCTTCCTGAATGGCGCGGGCCAGACCCGAGAGGCTTCCGCCTTTTTCGATGGTGTTGATGAAAGCACTGCCAACCACCACGCCATCTGCGACGCTGGCGACTTTGGCTGCACTGGCCCGGTCGCTGACCCCGAAGCCCACGGCCACCGGCAGGTGGGTGTGTTGTTTGGCCAGTTTGACCAGCTCGGGAACTTCGTAGAGGGCTTCGCCAGAGCGGGCTCCGGTCACGCCGACCACACTGACCGCGTACACAAAGCCGGTGCAGGAACTGGACACCAGTTGAACCCGGTCTGGGGTACTGGTGGGAGCAATCAGGAAGGTCAGTTTGATGTCGTGCTTTTCGGCCAGAGGAATCAGGGTGTCGGCTTCGTCTGGTGGGAGGTCAGGCAGGATCAATCCGTCGATGCCGGCAGCTTTGACATCGCGAATGAAAGCTTCTTCACCCCATGCGAGGATGGGATTGTAGTAAGTCATGACCAAGAGGGCTTTGTCGGTCTGGGCACGCACAGCCTTGATGGCATCAAAGAAGTCCAGCATGGTGAAACCCTGGCGGAGGGCTTTTTCGGTGGCCCTCTGGATGGTGGGGCCGTCTCCGAGGGGATCGGAGTAAGGCAAACCGATTTCCATCAGGTCTGCATGCTCCAGCAGTTCCAGAGCGTCTTTGACGAACTGCTCTTTGCTGGGGTATCCGGCAGGAAGGTAAGGAATAAAAGCTGCGCGGCCTTCTTTTTTGGCCTGATCGAAGGCGTTTTGAATGCGGTTCATGCATTCACCTCAACTTTTTTTTGTTGCATGTCCATCAGGCGCATGACTTCGGTGACGTCTTTGTCGCCACGGCCCGAGAGGGACACCACGATGATCTGGTCTTTGGAGAGGGTGGGCGCGGTTTTGAACAGTTGCGCAATGGCATGGCTGGTTTCCAGTGCAGGAATGATGCCTTCCAGTCGGGTGAAGCTCTGGAACGCTTCAAGGGCCTCATCGTCGGTGATGGGGGCGTACTCTGCGATGCCTGCTTTGGCATAGTAGGAGTGCTCTGGACCGATGCCGGGGTAATCCAGACCTGCGCTGATGGAGTGGGCCGGAATGATCTGGCCGTCGTTGTCATAAAGCAGGTACATTTTGGAGCCGTGCAGCACGCCCACTTTACCACCAGAGACACTGGCAGCGTGACGTCCGGTGGTGACCCCTTCTCCGGCGGCTTCCACACCAATGATGCGGGGGCGCTCATTTTCAGGGAGGTAGGCAAAGGGAGCGAACAGACCGATGGCGTTGCTGCCTCCCCCAACGCAGGCGACGATCACATCGGGGACTTCGCGGCCTTCAAATTCTTTGAGTTGTTTTTTGGTTTCTTCACCGATCACGCTCTGGAAGTCGCGAACCATCATGGGGTAAGGGTGGGGTCCCACCACCGAGCCCAGAATGTAGAAGCTGTCCCGCACGTTGGTCACCCAGTCGCGGATGGCTTCGTTGGTGGCGTCTTTGAGGGTGGAGGTGCCACTGGTCACTTCGCGCACTTCTGCCCCGAGCAGTTTCATGCGGAACACGTTGAGGCTCTGGCGGCGGATGTCTTCTGCCCCCATGTACACCACGCAGTCGAGACCAAACAGGGCGCAGGCGGTGGCGGTGGCCACCCCGTGCTGTCCGGCTCCGGTTTCGGCGATGATGCGTTTTTTGCCCATGCGGCGGGCAAGGAGGGCCTGTCCGATGGTGTTGTTGATTTTGTGTGCACCGGTGTGGTTCAGGTCTTCGCGCTTGAAGTAGATTTTGGCCCCCCCGAGGTGCTCGGTGAGGTTTTTGGCGAAGTACAGGCGGGAAGGACGGCCCACGAATTCCCGCAAGTAATAATCAAATTCTTTGAGGAACTCAGGGTCTGCTTTGGCTTCCTGATAGGCACGGTTCAGTTCGTCGAGCGCAGGGATCAGGGTTTCGGGGACATAGCGTCCGCCAAATTCGTCAAACCGGCCTCTGGCATCGGGCAATGCAAAGGTCGGGATATTCATTTCCTGGGTCATGTTTGACACTATAGCGAGTTGTCAAGGAATCACTTATACGAATTGTCTAACTTTGTTAGAGGACTTGACAACAATTCACGGGGTGTAATTGTACCGGGTACATCGTACCCTAAACCCATTGTTAACTGCGACACAATCGACTCTGGATTGGCGTTGTGATTACGCAAATCATGCACGGAAGGTGCGCCATTTCTTTTTGCCAACCTTACACCTTGAAAGTCGGTCATCAAAGGAACATGCCAGTATTCCGGGGTGGGAAACCCCAGAGCCTGTTGCAGGGCCACCTGCCTCGGGGTGGCGGTCCAGAGGTCCATCCCCCGCACCACTTCGGTCACCCCCATGTCGGCATCATCCACCACCACCGCAAGGTGATAAGCGAAAACCCCATCGTTGCGTTTTAAGACAAAGTCTCCCACATCATAAGGCAGGTTCTGGGTGATCGGCCCCACCAGATGGTCAGACACCCTGATTGAAACCTCTGGAACCCGCCATCGCCATGCCTGAGGACGCTCTGGTTTGAGCCCTCCCTGCAAGCAAATGCCCGGATAGACCATTTCTGCTCCGTGTGGAGCGGAAGCCGCCTCCAGAATGTCTTTTCGAGAACAGGTACATGGATAGGTCTCCAGTTTCTGGAAAGCCTCCTCGTAGAGGTCCAGGCGCTCGCTCTGGATGTGTTCCTCATCCCAGTCCAGACCCAGCCATTCGAGGTCCTGACGGATGCTGTCATAAGCATAAGGTCGAACCCGAGTGTGGTCCAGATCTTCAAAACGCAAAATGAACCGTCCCCCCTGCCTCCGGGCATGCAACCACGCCAGCAGTGCTGTGCGGGCATTCCCGAGGTGCATGTGGCCCGTCGGACTCGGGGCATATCGGCCCACCACTTCAGAGGGTTCTTTGATGCTGTTCTGGAAAGCAAAATCCATGGGTTTTCCTTTGATGGGCAACAGAAAATTCAAGTTTCCTGCAAAGCGGTTCTCATTTTAACCCCTTCTCCCTTTGCCTCAAATGTGATGGAACCCTGAAACCAGCCTTCAGAAAGGCTTGACCGATTCCTGCAAGACCTGTCAGGTTGACTGCCTATAGTGGGGTGCATCTCGAAAGGAGACACCATGAAAAAATTCACATCCATTGCATCCACTTCCCTTTTGCTCACTTCTGTTCTTGCTTTCTCTGCACACGCCCAGAGCACCTCTGGTTCCGCCCAATTGGACCTCAAAACCAGCACCGTGGTTCTGGTGGACAGCAAAGGCAACACCCTTGGCACCTTTGACAGCAAAGGCAAACTGACCGTCAAAGGCGATTTGAAACTGGCCAGCAAAGCTGTGGTGAGCAGCAAAACCGGCACAAAACAAGAGTTTTTGCTCTCTGGCACGGTAAACAGCAAAACCCAACTGAACAGTCTGAAAGTGATGTTTGAAGGCAAAACCAGCACCCTTGTGTCGATTTTTGCCAAGAGCAACACCTCTGGGAATGCCAATGGAGGAAGCAGCACCAACACGAGCAACAGTGCTACTGGCACTGTGTCAGGCAACACCTCAGGTTCTGGAAGCAACACCTCAGGCAGCACTTCAGGCAGCACTTCTGGATCTGCATCCGGCTCTGGCAACATCGGAATTTCCATTGGCGGTGAAAACGGCTCGGGTGGAATCTCCATAGGCATTGGTGGAGGAGTTGGAATTGGCATCGGCAACCCCTGAGACATCTGTCAGAAATTGGACCTGGAATTTTGAGGAGATGGGCTTAAAGCCCATCTTTTTTTGCTGTTTTAAGCCGTTAGCAAACCCTTTGCCTTCTGCCTTCTGCCTTCTGCCTTCTGCCTGACCCATTTTGTGCACATTCCCAATTGTCTCCCTCATCCAGAACCGCTATCATGAATCCATGAAAAAATGGATGATTTTGGCGGCGCTTTGCGCCGGATTTGGAAGCGCTACCAGCATGCAGGGCGAAGTCATCTACCAGATTCTGGTGGACCGTTTTGCCGACGGAGACCCAAGCAACAACGCAGACGTGAACAAAGACGACCTGCGCGCCTGGCATGGCGGAGACCTGAAGGGCATTCAGGCGCGGATCCCTTACCTGAAAAGCCTTGGGGTGACCACCCTCTGGCTCACTCCGGTGTACACCCAGCAAGCCAAAAATTCCTTCGGGACCGCCGGATACCACGGGTACTGGCCTGAGGATTTCCGCAATGTGGACCCCCACTTTGGCACCCTCTCTGACTTTGAGAATCTGGTCAAAACCCTCAAAGACAACGGCATGAAAATCATCCTTGATCAGGTGATCAACCACACCGGGTACGAGGCCACCCTGCCCAAAACCAAACCCGAGTGGTTTCAGGGTCCCGGCTGTGAAAAGCTGGGCAACAACGATGTGTACTGCCCCCTCTCTGGCCTGCCCGACCTGAAGCAGGACAACCCCGAAGTCAAGCAGTTTTTGCTGGACAATGCCCTGTTCTGGAAGAACCTCGGGGTGGATGGCTTCCGTTACGATGCCATCAAGCACGTCCCTGAAGGCTTCATGAAAGACCTGGTGGCACAGGACAAACAGAACGGGGTGTTCACCCTCGGGGAAGTGTTTGAAACGGTCAGTGTCCAGAAGGTGGCCTCTTACCAGAAGCTGGGTTTCACCAGTGTGTTTGATTTTCCGCTGCGGGAGGCCATCAACCAGAGTGTCATGAAAGGGGCAGGGTTCACGGCTGTCCGCTCGATTCTGCAACAGGACAAAGAGTACGTGAATCCCGCCGAACTGGCCATTTTCCTGGACAACCACGATGTGGCCCGTTTCGCCTCTGGGAACCTGTTTGAAGCCGAAGGGGTGAACCGCACCCGTTATGGCATCCGGGCACTGATGACCCTTCGGGGCATTCCTGTGGTGTATCAGGGAACCGAAATCGCCATGCGTGGGGGCAATGATCCAGACAACCGCCGTGACATGCGCTTTCCTGAAAGCTGGACCGACACCGAAAAAGCCACTTTTGAGGTGGCCCGCAAAGCCATTGAAGTGCGCAAAAGCAGTGAAGCCCTGAACAAAGGCACCTTGCAACTGCTTGATGTGCCCGGTGTCTATTCGGAAGAACTCTTACTTTTCATTCGCCAATCGGGCACAGAAAAGGTGCTGGTGGCATGGCACAATGGGAAGGAACGACGCACGATCAGCCTGAAGATGAACGTGCTCTCCCCCTTAACCCAGGACCTGTTCGGTCAGGATGCCAAACTCAGCGGCTCTGGCGGCTACCTGCACCTGTCCCTTCCTCCCCGCTCCGCCGCAGCTTTCCCCCTTCCTGAATGATCAAAACCATCCTCTTTGACCGCGACGAAACCCTCGGATATTCCGATCAAGCCGTTTACCTAGAAGCCGCCAAACATGTCCAGCACCTGCACCCAGAGCTGGACACCCGGCACATCCTGAAATCCATGCAGCAGCAATGGGCCAAAAGCGACGCCGACTGGCCCAAACTGCGCACCCATGAAGACGAGGAGTTGTTCTGGCAGGTGTACTGTCAGGAACTCTCTGAACGCATGGGCATTCCGCTCTCCACCGCGCAAGAAATCTGCGAGTACTTTCCCTACTGGAAGTTCCTGCGCTCTTACGAGGACACCGAGCAGGTGCTCATCACCCTCAGGGAACATGGGTACACCACAGCCATTCTGTCGAACACCCTCCCAAGCATGACCCCCACCTTGGTCGCTCTGGGCATCGAAGGCCTGATCGACCATGCTTTTGCCAGTTGCTCTCTGGGCGTCCACAAGCCTGATCTGGAGGTCTTTTCCAGAGTGGCCGAGTTGCTGGGGAACCAGCCTTCAGAGGTCCTGTTCATCGATGACAAACTGGAAAACGTGGCAGCCGCCCAGCAAGCAGGCATGCAGGCCCTGTGGATTGACCGTGCCCACAAGGACCAGAACGCCATCCACGACCTGCATGGGGTGCTGGACCACCTCGGATTGACGGTCAAAGGGTAAATTTTCTCTGCAAGCCTCCTCAGGACATCTGGGGAGGCTTTTTCATGTTTTCATGGTGCGAGATTTTTACAGCCTCAAAGACCCCCGAAAGCCCCGAGCAGCGTAATAACTGGGTGCCCCATTGTGGTAAATGAACACCCGACCATAACGGCAATCTCCATAAAGGGCACCCCCGAGTTTGCGCACCTCTGGAGGGGTCAGCACCCAGCTTGAAGATTTCAGGTCGAAGGGCCCGAACTGTTGGAGCAGGTGGTACTCTTCTTCGGTGAGCAGGACAATGCCCATTTCTGCTGCCATGTCCAGAGCGTTGTGCTCTGGTGCCGCAGATTTTCTGGATTCCAGTGCAGGTCGGTCATAACACACGCTGCGGCGTCCAGCGGGACTCTCTGGGGCACAGTCCAAAAAGACCAGTTCTCCAGTTGGTGAACCGATGGACACCACATCCGGTTCTCCTCCGGTGTTTTCCATGGCCTGCAAAGACCAGAGTTTGTCAGGATGGGCTTCCAGTCTGGTCTGCACGTCACTCCAGAGCAGCTCGGGATGGCGTTTGGGATGTTTCTCAAAGCGGGTCTGCAAGATTTGAAGCAATGCGGTTTTTTCTTCAGCCGTCAGTGTTTTTTGAGGGTGCATGAGGCATGGTAGCAAACCTTTTTCAGCTTGGACATAGCGTGAACGGCATAGACTGTCCAGCCCTTCGTGGCCGTGTTAGATTGAACCGTGATTTTCGACGCGCACCTTGATCTGGCTTTCAATGCCATTCAGGGCCGGGACCTGACCCGACCTGAGCCGCAACCCTACCATGACGAAACCACCCTCGTGAATTTCCCTTCCCTGAAACAGGCAGGGGTCAGAATTTGCCTCGGCACTTTGTGGGCTTACCCCAAAAGCACCGATGATCCAGAGGGTTACACCACCCCTCTGGAAGCCCGAGGACTTGCCAGAAAGCAGTTGGACCAGTATTTGCGGTGGCAGGACGATGGGCACATCAAAATCCTCACTTCGGGTCAGGAAGTGAAGCAGCACTGGGACACCCACACCCCTGAAAGCCCTCTGGGCGTGATTGTCCTGATGGAAGGGGCAGATCCCCTGCTGAATCCAGAGGATTTGCAGGTGTGGCACAAAGACGGCCTGAGGGTGGTGGGTCTGGCGTGGGGCAGGACGCGTTTCTCGGGCGGAACGGGATCTCCGGGTGGCTTGACCCCGGAAGGCGTCGAGATGGTGCATGCCCTGCGTGAACTGGGCGTGACTCTGGACGCTTCCCATCTTGCTGAACAGGCTTTCTGGGAGGCAGTGGAGTTGCACCAGAAGGTGATTGCCTCCCACTCCAACTGTCAGAGTCTGGTGCCCACCGACCGTCACCTTTCAGACAGCATGATCCGCAAAATCGCTGAACTGGATGGGATGATCGGTCTGGTGCTGTTCAGCTCTTTCATCAAGCATGGTTTTGTGAAAGGGATGCCCAAAGATGCGGTTTCCTTTGCAGATCTGGTGCCCCACGCCCTGCACATGGCCGATATGGTGGGATGGGACCGCATCGGCCTCGGGTCGGATCTGGATGGAGGGTTCGGTATGGAACGCACTCCCAGAGAACTCCGGCACCTGACGGACCTGCAGCAGTTTTTTGACCTCTTGCCTGCAGAAGCCAGAGAAAAAGTGAAATACCAGAACTGGTTGAACTGGTTTTCCAAAAAGCTTTGAACAGCACTTGCACTTCCATCAAACCTGACTTCTCAGAAACTGGAGGATGGCCTCGGGGTCGTTCTCCAGTTCGCCTTCGATGACCTGCTGGACAGCCAGCTTTTTCAAGCGACCCACCCCCTCACCTGTGACGCCAAAAGCCTCCATGATGGCATGCCCCGAGAGGGCCAGTTGCCGTTCATCGAAGGTGGCCACAGCAGGCATTGTGCGTCCTTCTTCACGGATCTGGACGGCCCATGCCACAGGGTCAAAGCCCTCTGGAACGATGTGGGCGGCCAGATCGGCTTCGCGCATTTCCAGAGCATCTTCCCAGGCTTCCCCCAGATCGTTCATGAATTTGCGGAGGGCACGTCTGGAAGGACGCAGAGGGGGGCGCATGTGATTGCGAACCAGCGAAGTGACCGTCAAGGTGGTGTCGTTGGAGCACTTCAGGCGGGTCAGGATTTGACGGGTGGTTTTGGCCCCAACGTATTCGTGGTCGTAAAAGTGGCCCACTCCATCTGCACCCACCGAAAAACACTCGGGCTTGGCGATGTCGTGGAAAAAGAGTGCCAGTCTGGTTCGCAAGGACTTCTGGTGCTGCACTGCATGGTGCACCGCTGCAAAGATGTGTTCATCCACGGTCAGGTGGTGGTGTGGATTCTGCTGCTCAAACCCGATGCAAGGGGCAAACTCTGGAAACACCTGCACCAGAAGACCCGTGTCACGGGCCAACCTGAGCGCTTTGAGCACATGGTCCGCGTTGGAACAGGACAGCAGGCGCCACCATTCCTCCTGAATGCGCTCTGGAGCAACGTTTTGCAGCAGGTGGACTTTTTGAATGAGGGTCGCTCGGGTGGCTTCATCCAGATCAAACCCGAGTTTGGCCACAAAACGCACGGCCCTCAGGAGCCTCAGGGGGTCCTGATCAAACACCGCAGGTGAAGTCATGCGCAAAATGCGGTGGTGCAGGTCCTGCAAGCCCCCAGTTGGGTCAATGACCTCTCCCCTGCTGTTTCTGGCCAGAGCGTTGATGGTGAAATCCCGGTGCCACAGGTCTTCTTCGAGGGTCTGGCCTGCTCTGGGAAGGGCCACATCCACCGTTTCGCCCAGCAGGGTCACTTTGATCACTTCGAAAGAAAGGCCAACCTGTCCGACTTTGCCCGGCAGAATGTCCAGCAGGGTTTGGGCAGCAAGGCCAGTCACCAGCAGGTCATTGTCTTTGTTGGAGAGGCCCAGCAGTTCATCACGCAGGGCACCTCCGACCTGAAAACATTGACCTCCTTGCTGTTCAATGGCTTGTGAAAGGGTCTGCACGGCATTCATGGTTGTTCATTTTGGCACGAATCCCAGAGCCACACATCCGCAACCTGACCGCCTTGCGCCTGTTTCAGTTCAGCACTTCAGCGGATGTGCTGTTTCTGGAACCCAGCGTGGAGCCGATGCTTGCAGAGATCACACACAGGATTGCCAGCCATTGCAGGGTGTTCAGGTGTTCCTTCAGAAACACCATGCCCAGCACAGCAGCAATGGCAGGCTCAACGCTCATCAGGATGCCAAAAGTGCGGGCAGGCAGGGCTTTTAAGGCCACCATCTCCAGAGAATAGGGCAGTGCGCTGGACAGCACAGCCACCACCAGCCCTGAGAGCAAAACCGCAGGGGAAAACAGGTCTGCACCTGCATGAAAGAGTCCGATGGGAAGCGGCAACAGGCAGGCGATGATCATGCCTCCAGCCACGGCCTGTCTGGAAGACACCTGCTGACTCACCTTCTGGCCCACCACAATATACAGACCCCAGAAGACCCCTGCAGCCAGAGCCCACATCACCCCGATGGGGTCCACATTGCTGCCCGGTGTCCAGGGCGAAATCAAAAGGATTCCCACAGCGGCCAGCAAGGCCCACAGGTAATCCAGCTTTTTGCGGGAACTCCAGACCGCCACACCCAGAGGACCCACAAATTCGATGGTGACAGCCAGACCCAGAGGAAGCCTCTCTACGGCCTGATAAAAAGTCAGGTTCATCAGGCCCAGCATCAGACCGTAAGGCACGATGGCTTTCCATGCTTGCGGGTTCAGTTGTTGCAAGGGCTTGCGGTGAATGACCGCCAGCAAAAGGGCCGCAAGGGTGAGCCGCAAACTGGTGGTGCCCAGAGGTCCAATGGTGACAAAAAGCGATTTGGCAAATGCTGCACCGGCTTGAATGGAAAGCATGGCAGTCAAGGCTGCAGGAATGGGAGGCAACAGGGCTCTGGAAGGGGTTGCAGACATGGGGACCTCTCTGGGTGCTCTGGGGAGCAATTGGACCACTATACCGGATTTGATTGGTGGGTACAGAAATTGGGGCGTTTGTGATTTATGGTCTTTTTTATTTTGTTTGTGAAAGTATTATCTTTATGATTCTAGAGGTGATGGATCTCCATGATCTGGTGCAATTTCACCAATGATGTTGACCGCAATGGAATGTCCTGTACGAAAATTACTTGCTGTGAACTGTCCACTGTAGACTGGCAACTTTTCCGAGCAAGGACCACCAACACACCCTCTCCTGAAATGAAACGTCCGCCTTTGTGCCTACCCTCCACTGGCAGAAGATTTACGTTTCCACCGTAAAAGAACATGTAAAATGAAAAGGTGCGTCTCGACGACCTTCCTGTGTTGCCCACCGAACCCGGCGTGTACATCTTCCGCAAGGAAGACACCATCATTTATGTCGGGAAAGCCAAAGTCCTGAGAAACCGCGTCACCAGCCACTTCAAAGCAGGTGGAAAAAGCGGCAAAATCACCGAAACCGCCACCAGTCTGGATTTCATCACCACCCGCAATGAGATGGAAGCTTTGGTGCTGGAAGCCAACCTGATCAAGCAGCATCGGCCCCATTACAACGTGCTGCTCAAAGACGACAAGCACTATCCCTTCTTGAAACTCACTGCAGAGGCTTACCCCACCCTGCTGGTCACCCGACGGGTCATCAAAGATGGCGGGTCTTATTATGGGCCTTATCCAGACGCTGGCGCAGTGCACAGGGTAAAGAACCTGATCGACGGAATGTTTGCCCTGCGCAAAAACAGCGGTTACCCCATGCAAAAGAAAACCCGTCCCTGTCTGAATTACCACATGGGACGGTGTCTGGCCCCTTGCGTCAACAGGGCCGACAAAGCCCAGTACGACCAGATCGTGGAGGATGTCAAAGCCCTGCTGGAAGGCAAAGTTTCCAGAGTCACCGAATCCCTGAAAAACCAGATGCGCGAAGCGGCCAAGCAGAAGGATTTCGAGATGGCCGGAAAACTCAGGGACCGCATGCAGGCCGTGGAGAAACTTTTCGGCGCAGAGCAGCATGCCATGAGCATGAGTCTGGAAGACCTCGATTTTCTGGGTTTTGCAGTGGCCGGGGAGTACGCCATGGTGCAGGTGTTCCGGATGCGTTCTGGTCGGGTGATTGGCCGGGACAAGCGTTTCCTTTCAGGTGCAGCAGAATCCAGCCCAGAGGAAATCCTGACCGCCTTCTTGCAGGATTACTACACGCAAGTGACCCACATTCCCCCTTTGATCCTGATGCCCACCGAACTGGAAGACGAGAACCTCTGGGCAGATTTTCTGAGCAACAAGGTGGGGCGCAAAATTGAACTGCGCACCCCCCAGAGGGGTGAAAAAACCGACCTGATCGAGATGGCCCAGAGAAATGCCCAAAACAGTTTGGAATCCGAACTGTTGCTTCTGGAAAAACGGGGCGACCATCCAGGTCTGGAAGCCTTGCGGGAAGTTCTGGCTTTGCCAGACCGTCCCTGGCGCATTGAAGGCTATGACAACAGCAACCTGTTTGGCACGCACATTGTCTCTGGCATGGTGGTCTTTGAGGGAGGACGTGCCCGCAAAGGACAGCATCGCAGGTTCAAGGTGCAGGGTCTGGAACACCCAGACGATTACACCAGCATGCGCCAGACGGTGTACCGCCGTTTCACGGGTTCCCTTTCGGACAAGTTGCCTGTGCCTGACCTGATGCTGATTGACGGAGGCCGGGGTCAGGTGAATGCAGCTCTGGACGCCCTGCAAGAAGCAGGCATCAAAGTGCCTTTGATCGGTCTGGCCAAACGCGAAGAGCGGATCATTCTGCCTTCGATTTATGGGGCGCAGTGGTGGCTGGACTCCGGGACAGAGGTGGGCAAAAACCGTGAGCTCCTGCTCTCAGAAACCCATCCTGCTTTAAGGATGCTGATTGCCGTGCGGGATGAAGTGCACAATTATGCCATCACCTACCACCGCAAGTTGCGTGGAGAGAGCATGTTCAAGAGCATTTTTGATGACCTGCCCGGCATTGGCAAGAAACGGCAGGAGGCTTTGCTGGAGCATTTCACAAGCCTGCAAGATCTGGAAGCTGCATCTCTGGAAGAAATTGCAAGGGTGCCGGGAGTGGGCACCGGAGCAGCAAAATCCATCAAGGCATATCTGGAAGGTCTTAAAGAATCGAGTGAGTGAAAGGACAAGATCAACAGGTGTCGCCATTGAGGCACCTGTCAGGATTTTCCTGTTAAACTCTCTTTATGCTGATTTTTGCCAACGTTGCCCTGGAAGCCAATGGTCCCATTGGACTGGATGTGATCAACGTCACCCACATCCAGTTGCTGCGTGATTTGGGAGAAGGTTGCTTGCAGGTGCATCTGTCCAGTGGCCGGATTGTGTACCTCTACGAACACATGGACCAGTTTGTGGAACGTGCCAACCGCTTGCTGCGCCTGATCCACACCGACACCGGAATCACGCTGATGAAGCCCGATTCCTTGTAGAACAAGAAGCACCCCAAGCACTGCCAAGTCTGTACGAAGTGTTACCACCAGAGTGGTAACACTCTCATTTTGGGTCATGCTAACCTGCAGGCATGACCTGGAACCCTGATCAGTACCTGAAATTTCAAAACGAACGCGAAGCCCCTTTCTTTGACCTCATCTCACACCTGAAACCTGCACCAAAGCCCCAGATCATTGATCTGGGCTGTGGACCCGGAACCCTGACCGTCAAACTGCTGGAAGTGTATCCAGATGCGCAGGTTCTGGGGGTGGATGTCAGCCCAGAGATGCTGGTCAAAGCGGCACCTCTGGCCTCAGATCAGGTGCAATTTGCCATGCAGGACCTCAGGGAAACCTCTGGGGCATTTGATGTGGTTTTCTCCCATGCCGTGCTGCAATGGCTGGAAGACCATCCTGGTGTGCTGACCCACATGTGGAACCTGCTCAAACCCGGAGGGCAACTGGCCGTGCAATTGCCCAGCAATTTTGACAGTTTCACCTACCAGACCGCCCGAACAGTGATCCAGAGGGACCCTTACCGTGAGTTTGTGCACCCGAGCGGAGCCCACCGCCATGTGCTGCCTCTGGAACAGTACGCCGAGATTTTGCATGATCTGGGGGGCAAGGACATCCAGTGCTACCAGAAGGTTTACCCCCATGTGGTTGCTGGAGCAGAAGGCATGCTGGAGTGGATCAAAGGCACCCTGCTGGTCCCGATCATGGATCAGCTTCCAGAGCCGCATCGGGACCTGTTTTTGCAGGAGGTGCTGGCCGAACTGAAAACCCGTTATCCGGGCGAAACAGCGTTTTTCGGCTTCAAACGCACCTTGTTTTACGCTCAGAAGCCTTCGTGATGCAGGCTTTCCAGCCGGTACTGGTGGATGTCGGCCAGAGGCACATGGCCTGAGTTGAGGGCGGTTTTTCCTGTGCCTTTGTACGCCACCACCCCTGAGTACAACCCTGTCTGCGTGCTGAGCTCGATGTTCACCACTCTGGCAGGGTTTTTCTGCTGGAATGGTTTGCTGGTGACTTCGCCCTCAATGGCATGAAGTTCCAGAATGCGGTGCTGGTGAATCCAGTCCCAGCCTTGCTGAAAAAACACTTCGCCTTCCAGAATCTGCGCGAAAGGGGGCAAGCCCATCCAGCCCCTGAGTTGTCCCCTGAGCTGTGCAGGATGAACAGAGCGTTCCAGCACCTGCATGGCGGTTTTCTGGTCCAGAAAACCCCACACCCGGCCTTCTGGCAAATCAATCAAGGTGGGTGCGAAGCGGTGCCCTCCGATGTGGCTGGCCCGCCAGATTTGCGTTCCAGCAGGAGCATGCTGTCTGAGGTGCTGGTAGATGGGATACCCGAGTTTTCCACACGCCGAGTCGTGGCTGCCGTGGGTGCACACCAGCATCATCCGCTCAGGAGCATCGATTTCCCATGGCGACAGGGTGTTCCAGTCTTCTTGCAGCAAGGCCACGAAGGCCTCTGGCAGGTTGGCCTCTGCCACCATAAAAGCCTGTGTGTGCATTCCAGAGGGGGTCCAATCCAGACGGGCCACAAACACATAACCTGCTCGGGTGTAATGGGGATCGGAGTTCAGGGCCAGAATGGTGGGAGGCTGTTTCAAAGAGCGCAGGGTTTCCTGGGCCTCCGGGGTCATCTGGTCAAATTCACGGTACAGCTTCCAATCGGCAGGAGGCACCGCCACCACCACCAGAGCATGGGGATGGGGGGCACTCCCGAGGGGATTTTCACCCAGAGCACGGGCGGTCACAGCACACAATGGATAAGCACTCACCGCTTTAACGTACAGGAGCAGTGCAAGTTCCACAAGGGTCAGAAGCACATCCCAAACCGAATGCTGCCACAAGCACAACAGACACGGCACAGGGCAACCTTTAAAATCGTTGACATTGGAGGTTTCCGATGACCACTCAAAACACTTTGAATTTTCACCTCTCCCCTGCTGAGCGCTTGCAGATTGGAAAAGACCTTCGTGCACGGTTTGAGCTGGGTGCACTGGAATCCTTTCAGGTGAACCGCAGCCTTCAAGAAACGCTGAATTTGCAACAGGTTCAGAATGCCGGGCGGCTTGCTGAATACCTGCCCATCCGATACGGACGCATGCTGGAAGACCCTTTTGCCCTGTATCGGGCTTCTGCTGCCATCATGGTCCATGATCTGTCCCACCTTCCCAACTCAGGGGTGACCGTCCAACTCTGTGGAGACGCACACCTCGGGAATTTTGGCCTGTACGCCTCACCAGAGCGGCAATTGATGTTTGACCTGAACGACTTTGACGAAACCCTGCCCGGTCCTTTTGAATGGGACCTGTACCGACTGGCGGCCAGTTGTGCGGTTGCGGCGAAGCACCTCGGATTCAGTGACAGTCTGGCACAGAGCATCACTTTGGCGGCCTTGCGGTCTTATCAGCAGCACATTCAGGATTTTGCAGGTCAAACCCATCTGGAGGTCTGGTACCACCATGTGGATGCTGATCGGGTGCTGGACATCCTGAACCATGCCAGAGACCACATGCAAAAAAGCGTCAAGAAAGCCAACAAGCCCCCTCAACAGGCACTGGAAAAAATGGCTGTGCTGCAGGATGGACAGTGGAAATTCAAGTCAGATCCTCCCAAACTCCAGCCTGTGCAGGAAAGTGAATTGAGGGTCCGTCTGGAACACCTGTTCAGGGAGTATCTGGACAGTTTGCCTGTGGACCGGCATTTCCTGCTCGGAAAATACCATTTTGTGGATGCAGCATACCGCCTGACTGGGGTCAGCAGTGCAGGCAGACAGGTCTACGTGGCCCTGATGCAGGGTCAGGACACCCGAGACACCCTGATCCTGCAACTCAAACCAGCCTTCCCGAGCACCCTGGAAGCGGCTCTGGGGAAAAGCGTTCATGCCCATCACGGAGAACGGGTGGTTTCAGGTCAAAAACTCATGCAGGCCACCAGCGACATCTTTCTGGGATGGACCACTTTCAGGAACAGCCATTATTACGTGCGCCAACTGCGGGACCGCAAGGGAAGCATTGAAATTGAGGACCTCAGTGACAAGGACCTCAAAGAATACAGCGAATTGTGCGCTTATGTTCTGGCCCGAGCCCATGCCCGCTCTGGAGATGCCACCTTGATCTCTGGTTTTCTGGGTGAGGATGATGGTTTTGCAAATGCAGTCACCCAGTTCGCCCTGAAATACGCAGAGGTCAACCAGAGGGATTTTCAAGCCCTGCTGGACGCCGAAAATCTGGGGCAAATTCAGGTGCAACGGGGCATCTGAGCTTACACTGGAAGCATGTTCATCCAGCAGATCAGTGATGCACTGTTCAACATGCCTTTTTTGCAAGCCTGTTTGTGGGGATTGCTCTGGAACGTGATGATTGTGCTGGGCTGTGTGGTTGCAGGAGAGGGGATCATCCGACTGAACCAGAACCATCGGGTGGCAGATGTTCCCCCTCCCTTAACCCGCACAGAAGTGGGTCTTGCCTGCTCCACGGTGCTGCTCAACACCCTGATCACGGCACTGGGCCTGTGGATGTGGCGAAACGGCTGGATTGAAACCTTGCCTGCGACATTCTTCAGGGTGCTGCTGGATTTTGTGGTGTTCTTTCTGGGCATGGATCTGGGGATGTACGTGCTGCACAGGCTTGCCCACCATCCGAAAATCTACCCCTGGGCACACCTGACCCACCACAAATACGAAAACCCGAGGCCCCTGACCCTGTTTGTGCTGAATCCACTGGAAGTGCTGGGGTTCGGGTTCCTCTGGCTCTTTGCCGTCTGGGTTTATCCAGCCACCATCGAAGGCATGGTGGTGTACCTGACCTTCAACGTGATTTTTGGTCTGCTGGGTCATGTGGGCGTGGAACCTTTTCCTGTGGCATGGATCAAAAGACCTGTGCTGAAAGAGATTTCCACCAGCACCTTCCATGCAGAGCACCATCAGGACGCCCACCACAATTTCGGGTTTTACACCCTGCTCTGGGACCGCTTGTTCAAAACCCTCTCCCCTGCCTATGAACAGGACTTTCAGAGGGCGGCTTCCAGAGGCCATGAAAAACCCTAAACAATCCTGCAGGACATTCAAAAAGAATCCTGCAAGAGCCTCTGGTTTAAAGTAAAACCATTACAGGAGGCTCTCATGCGTTCCGATCCCGAGCCCATCATCGAGCAGGCCAGAAAGCTGTGCCACACCGAACCTCAACAAACCCTTCAGTTGCTGCAACCCTTGCTGCCCCATTTGCAAGGCGACCAGAAGGCAGCGGCTTTGCAGGTGCTGGGTGATGCTTATTACATGGTTTCGGATTATCAGAATGCAGTGGAGGCGTTTTACCAGACCATTGCTGCCCAGCCTGAGGACCTCACCATCAGTGCCGAGGCCTACTGGCAGCTGGCCGTGATCCACAATGAATTGGGCGGTTTTGAAGAGGCCATCAACCAGCTGGAACATGTGCTTCGTCTGGGCAATGCAGACCAGAAATTGCGGGCCCTGTACAAGACCTCCTCTGCATACTTTGGGATGGGAGAACCGCACAAAGCCTTGCAGGTGCTGGAAGAGGTGCGGACCAGACACACCGAGTTTGCCGATCCCTGCTGGTTTGAGCAAACCCTGACCCAACTGGCTTACGGGCACCACCAGCTCAGCTTGCTGCCCGATGAAGACATGCACACCCACCAACAGATGGCTCTGGCCTTGCTGGAAGAAGCCGAAGAACGGGCTGTCCGAATCCATTTTCCCGGTCTGGAAGGTCTGATCCACCTCTACAGGGGGCAGATCCTGCAAGCACAGGGGCACTTTGAACAGGCCACCGTTTCCTTCCATCAGGCTCTGGGCATCGCAGACATCATGCATTACACGTGGCTCAGGCTGGAAGCCCTGCTCACCCTGGCCGAAGCTTACCAGAGGGAAAACCAGCATGAGCAGGCCATCGAACTGCTGGACAGCAGCTTGCAGGACGCACAAAACGCGGGCCTCAAAGACAAGGTTGCTCGGGCTTATGAACTGCTTGCCGAGAGTCAGGAGAAACTGGGCGACCAGATTGGAGCCATTGTCAGTCTGAAAACCGCCCACCAGTTGCACAAACGCTTTGCCCATGAGCGGGCCAAATGGTGGGCACAGTCCGTCGAGGCGCGCATGCAACTTCAACAGGCCCTGTTGGAAGCGGAAGTGCACAAACTGCGCTCTCAGGAACTCGAAATCCTGACCGCACAGTTGCATTCTCTGGCCCATCTGGATCCCCTGACCGGGGTCCTGAACCGCAGGGCTCTGGACCTGCACCTTCCGCGCTACCAGAGCCACCCAGCCCCTTACACGGTGGTGCTGCTGGACATCGACCACTTCAAAACCATCAATGACCGCTTTGGGCACCAGACAGGCGATGAAGTGCTGAGGCACCTCGGGCAACTGCTGAAACACCACAGCCGCCAGAGCGACTTGGTGATCCGTTACGGTGGTGAGGAGTTTTTGCTGGTTCTGACCCTGCAGCCACAAAATGCCCATGCAGCTTGTGAAAGGTTGCGCTATGCCATTGCCACTTACCCATGGAACCAGATCCAGCCAGACCTCTGGGTGACCGCCAGCGTGGGCTATGCCTGCTCAGATGACCAGACCCCTGAAGCCCTGATTCAGCAAGCCGACCAGTGCCTGTATCAGGCCAAACACTCTGGACGGAATCGGGTGTGGCCTGCAACAGATGGAGCCTTGAATCCTGCATGATCCTGAATCACCAAATTGCCAAAATGAAACCCCCAGAAGGTTCTGGGGGTTTGTGTAATTGTTCAAGATCACATCTCTGAAGGAACACCAATCCCGAGGGTCCCGAGCACCTGCTCTAAGGTCTTGCGAACCCTGAGCACGATGTTCAGACGGGCTTCACGGAGGCCTGCCTCTGCATCGATGACGCGGGTGGCCGCTTTGCCTTCCTTGTCTTTTTTGTTGTACCAGCCGTTGAGGGCCGTGGCGAGGTCCAGAGCGTACTGCACCACATGGTGGGGACTGGTGTCACGGATGGCCATGTCCAGCACTTCAGGGTAACGGGCCAACACTTTCAGCAGTTCCAGTTCGTAATCGGTGACTTTGCTGTAATCTGCACCGTCAAAACCAATGCCGTTTTCCTGTGCTTTTTTGATGATGGTCGCACAACGCACCGCCGCATATTGCACGTAAGGGGCGGTGTCTCCGTTGAGGGCCAGAGCAGCATCCCAGCGGAAATCGATCTGGCGGGTGGGCTCGGGTTTCAGGATGGTGAAACGCAGGGCACCCAGAGCAACCTTTTCTGCCACTTCTTCAGGATCAACATATGGAGTGGTCCGCTTGGCTTCAAGATCCTTGATGACCGACATGGCACGGGTTTTGGCTTCTTCCAGCACCTCATCGACAGAGACGGTGATGCCTTTGCGTCCAGAGATGGTTTGCCCTTCCAAAAGCACAGTGTTGTAAGACAGGTGGAAGCTGTTCTGGTAGGCTTCCTGATGCCCGGCAATCGCCAGAGCGGTTTTCACCACGGTCTGGGGGAATTCCTGACGGGAGTCGATCACGTTGATCACGCGGGAGGCATGGGCGAAATCGGCTTTTTGACCCTCTGGGTGGGTGGTGTAAAGGGTTTTTCCGCTGGGTTCCTGGGTGAAGGGACGGTAATCCAGCCCTTCAAAGAGGCCAAATTTCCAGAACTGCTGGGCAATGTCCTTGGCGGTGTAGGTGGCCGTTCCATCCGAGCGGATCAGGACCAGCATGGGGTCTTCAAGTCCGGGAATGAAACTGGACACATCCATCACGAAGCATCCTGCATACTTGCCTTCGGTGGGATGGGAGCAGTACGGGCTCTCTTCGAGGATCTTCATGGCTTTGCTTAAGAAGCCACTGCCCACAATGTCGGATTCCCACACCAGAAGGTCGTATTCGGCACCCAGAGCATGGCAGGTTTCGAGGTGGGAACGCACCACTTCTTCAATTTCGGTGCGGAGTTCTCCGGCCTCCAGTTTGTGCATGACCTCTTTGATGCCCGGTTCGAGGTCGGCTTTCTGGGGGTCGGCATTCAGGCGCACGTACAGTTCTCCAAGCCAGTGGTCGTACTTGGGGGTGCCTGTGTACTCGGCCTGATAGTGACCTCTGGCGAACAGGCTTTCTGCGGCCTGTCTACCGGTGTCATCGATGTAATTCTGGATCTCCACAGGGTAACCATTGGCCCTGAAAATGCGGCCCATGGCATCCCCGAGCACCACGTTTCTGAGGTGCCCCACATGCAGTTCCTTGTTGGGGTTGACCGAGGTGTGCTCGATGAGCACCTTGCCAGTTTTCTGCTCTGGGACAAAATCCTCTTCGGTGAGGCCTTTGACGTAACTGGGGACATCCACAAAGAAGTTGAGGTAAGGCCCCACATTTTCAGCTCGGGCAATGCCCACAGGGAGTGAAATGCGCTCCTTGATTTCAGCGGCAATCTGCACAGGATTTTTCTTGAGTGCTTTGGCCAGTTGGAAGGCCACGGGCGTACCGTAGTCTCCGGGCTTGTCGGCGGGTGTGTCCTGAATCGCCACCTCGACATCTTGCCCGTGGTGCGCAATGGCCTGTTGTACGGCGCTTCTCAGCGCATCTTTCAGATTCATACCGGATTATCTTATACCGATTTCGGACTTGCATGATGGATTGTGCGTATGCAGGACACGTGATGGATAAGCCTAAAGTCGCTGTTGATCAAAGTTCACAGGTTGCAGTGGACTGACATTGAGATTTCCCTGAGAACTCCCTGAAGCAAGAATTCAGATCGAAACCGCATGATTTGTTACAAACCGCTGTTATGCTGTCTTCATGAAAAGACTTTTGATGCTCTCTGTATTGGCCGCATCCCTCAGTTCCTGCACCCTGGTGATCTCTGATTTTGAAACCGAAGATGGCCGTCCGGGCAACATCAAAGCGTGGTACTGCCCCACCTACCAGAGAAGCTATGATTTCTCGTTCCAGACGTACGGCAACATCCAGAGCTATGAAGCCATGCTGATTCGCAAAGGGGACGCTGTCAGCCTGAGCAATGCGGTGGGGACCCTCAAGATTTTCCTGTCCAGAGACGACTCTGGAACCTTCAAAAACACCGTGACGGTGAACCAGAACCAGATTGGTGTCCAGGGCATTGTGGTGCGTCCAGAGCACAACATTTATGACCTGTATGTGCGCACCACCTCGGTGGGCGGAGACACCTCCAGTTTCTTTCAGGCAAGCTCTTACACAGCAGACTGCCGCTGAAAGGTGTTGGGCTGGGACTCTGGCAAGCAGGGTAAGCCTAAAGTCGCTGTCAGGTCATGCCAACACAAAGAGCCATCAGCGATCAGCCGTCAGACATAAGGACAGTTTTCTGGATGCCTTTTGACCTGAAAGTCTGAGTGGTTTTCATTTTTTGTCTTTTTGTTTTCTTTTTGCAGAAGCCTCAAGGTGAGCTTTTTGCTGAAAGCTGAGGGCTGAACGCTTTTTCAAGTGACCTGCCAAAAGTCAGACTCTAGGCTGATCCTACTCTGGCAAGGGACGTTCAGCTTGGGAGATAAAGCACAAATGCTATACTCTGGGTATCATGCAAGATACCCAGAAAATTTATGTGCTGTGGACCAACGTTCTTGGCTGGATGCAAGAACTGTCTCAAGAGCTGGGATTGACCTTCGTGAAAGTCTCCGACTTCCCCGATTACATTTATCGAATGGAACGCGGCTACGACCTGCCCACCATCATTGCCAGTGCTTCTGTGCAAAATGCCAGAGGGGAAACCTTGCTGCTGGCGGCGGTGAGCCCCAGACACGTGGAAGACAAAGGCATCAGCCTGCGTCTGCATGGGGGCAGCAAACACTGGCACCTGCATGAACACCACGGTGAACTCTTGGAAGGCAAACGCCCTTTCACCCGTGAACGTTTGAAAGAGCTGCTGGAAAAAGCCCGCGACAGCACCAAATCTGCTGTGTAAACTTGCAAAACAAAACCCACCAGAGCATTTCCTCTGGTGGGTTTTTTGTGGTTTCAGGCCACAGGCACGAAAAACCACTTGAAGCTGAAGTAGCCCACCAGAATCCCGAGGATCAATCCGACCGCCACCTCAAAATAGGTGTGCCCGAGGAGCACCCTGAGGGGTTGGGGGGCAAACCCTTCACGGACCAGTTCGCGGATTTCCACCATCAGTTCGTTGAGGAGTTTGGCCTGCATTCCTGCGGATCGGCGCACGCCTGTGGCGTCGTACATCACGATGCTGGCAAAGACCACCGCCACAGCAAAAACCGGGTGGCCCATCCCGTGGGTGTAAGCCAGTCCGGTGCACAGGGCTGCGACCAGAGCCGTGTGACTGCTGGGCATCCCTCCGGTTTCCATGAACAGACCGGGACGGAACCTGCGCTCAAAGATCAGGGCCAGCAGCACCTTCAACAGTTGTGCAAGCGTTGCAGCAGCAAAGCCCGTCCAGAGCCACAGGTTGCCCAGCAGGTCCGCAAGGTTCATTGTTGTCGTTCGGCGGCCACCACGGTGTTGAGCATCAGGTGGGCCACGGTCATGGGACCGATTCCGCCGGGAACGGGCGTGAGGGCACTTGCGATTTCACGCACAGCAGGGTCCACATCGCCAACCAGTTTGCCGTCTTTGCGGTTGACGCCCACATCCAGCACCACAGCACCGGGTTTGACCATGTCCGGGGTGATGGTTCCAGCACGGCCCACTGCTGCGACCAGCACATCTGCGGTGCGGGCAATCTCTGGCAGGTTGGAGGTGCGACTGTGGGCAACGGTCACGGTGGCATCTCTGGACAGCATCAGGGCGGCCAGAGGTTTTCCCACAATGTTGCTGCGTCCCACGATCACCACATGCTTGCCCGAGAGGGGAATCTGGTAGTGGTCGCACATGGCAAGGATGCCAGCGGGGGTGCAGGGCAGCAGGGCTTCCTGTCCGAGCCAGAGTTTTCCCACATTGCGCGGGTGAAATCCGTCCACGTCTTTTTCAGGGGCAATGCGTTCCAGCACTGTCTGGGCATGGATGTGCGAAGGAAGAGGCAACTGCACCAGAATGCCGTGGGCATCTCTGGACCCGTTCAGGTTGTCGATGAGGGCCAGCAACGCCGCTTCGGTGGTGTCTTCAGGCAGGACATGCACCGTGGATTGCAGGCCAATTTCTCTGGCTTTTTTGTCTTTGAGGCGCACGTAACTGACACTGGCCGGGTCTTCTCCGAGGCGCACCACATGCAAGTGGGGCACAACAGGAAGGTTCTGCATGCGGTCTCGGGCTTGTTGCAGCAGGCTTTCGGCAGCAGGGGCTCCGGTCAGTTCAATCACGCTTCATCCTCCAGAGGTTCTTCGTGTTCTTCCATGTCCGATTCAGCCGAACGGGTTTTCACAGGTTTGGGGATGCTGCCGTCTTGCAGGCCTTTTGCAAGTTTGTCCAGCACACTGTTCACAAAGCGGCCAGAGTCATCGGTGCCGAAACGGCGGGCCATGCGGATGGCGCTTTCAATGACCACCGGGGCGTCGGTCTGGAAGTACAGCATTTCGGTGGCCGAGATGCGCAGCACATTCACATCGGTCTGGGGCATCTGGCTGAAGGTCCATCCGGTGATGCTCATCTGGAGCACCTGATCCACAGCGTCGCGGTTGCTGTCGTAGGTCAGGGCGAGGTCCTGAGCGAATTCCTCGGCCTCGGGGGTCAGTTCCGGGTAGACTTCATGGTCGCCCTGACGGGAAGCCGCCAACACACGGGAGAAGGTGTCTTGCATGTCCTGCTTGCCCTGCTGGGCCTCGAAAATCACCCGGAAGGCAAACTCTCTGGAGTTTCTGCGAGAACCGGTGGGTTGGTTTTTCTGTCTGCGGTTTTGATCTGACACTGTTGGGATCCCTTTCTGACACATCAAGAGTCGTGGACATGTTGTCCACGACCCTGAGACTTGCAAATCACTCGACGACGCTTTGAACCGTGACGTTCACTGCACGGACTTTCAGTCCGGTCATCAATTCTACATTTTCAGCCACCGAACGCTGCACTTCTGAGCAGAGTTTCAGCAGGTTGCTGCCATAACCAATGGTGAGGCCCAGATCCAGGGTCACCTGGTCTTGTTCCCGTTCCACGCGGATGGATTTGGATGGGGACTTCACACCACTCACGTTCTGTAAGGTGAAGCCCGCAATGCCAATGATCACGTCTTTTGAGATGTTGAGCATACGACCTCCCTGTGCTGCCCCAACGGGCGAACCTCAAGTTTAAAACAGTCTATCACTTTCCGTCCAGAGCACCCACACGTCACACTCCATATCCAGAGGGGGTATATAATGGTTTCATGACCGTCGTCCAAGATGAGCAGAAAAAGAAAATCCTCAACCGCCTCAACCGTCTGGAAGGCCAGATCCGTGGCCTCCACAAAATGATTGACGAGGAGAGGTCGTGCACCGAAATCCTGACCCTGCTTTCGGGAATCAAGAGTGCCCTGAGTGCAACCGGTGATCTGGTGATGGAAAAGTACCTCACCGAGTGCCAGGCCTCTGGAGAGGGAAATCCAGCGGAAATCGTCAAGGTGATGAAGCTCCTCAGGGGATGATGCAGGAGGGTAGACACAAAGTCGCTGTTCGGGCGATGCAAACAGAAAGAGCCGTCAGCGTTCAGCCGTCAGCCAGAAGGAAAGTCTTCTTCCAGTCGGTTGAGCTTGCCAAACCTGATGGAGCTTGGCCTTTTGGTCTTGCTGCTCTCGAAAGCAAAAGCCTCTGGATCCGCTTTTCACTGATCCCTGATGGCTGACCGCTGACCGCTTTCTCAGTCGGCCTGCCAAACTTCAGACTTTGCGTTGACCCTGGATGATGCAGAGGGATCAGGATTGACATTATACCCCCTAGGGGTATAATAGGGTTGTTCACAAGGAGCACCCGATGCCCAATCCCTTCTTGCAATGGCTGAAAAACCTCCTCCGCGCCCCTGAATCCATCACCCCTGAACAGGCCCTTGAGCTGCACAAAAAAGGCGCTGTTCTGTTGGATGTGCGCACCCGCCCAGAGCACCAACAGGAACACATCGCCAAAAGCCTGTCTGTGCCCCTCTCCGATCTGGCCGGGCAACTCTCCAAACTGCCCGAGAAACCCCTGATTGTGTACTGCCAGAGCGGAATGCGCAGTGCACAGGCTGCCCGTCTGCTGATGCGCGAAGGCAAACAGGTCTACAACCTGACAGGAGGCATCCTGCAGTGGAAACAGGCCCAGCAACCCACACGGAAAGGATGAAAACCATGCATCAAGACATTTTCCCCAACGAAGTGCAGCACTGGCTGGAACAGGGCGCAACCATCATTGATGTGCGCGAACCCGACGAGTTCAACTCGGGCCACCTGCCCGGCGCACGCAACGTTCCCCTCAGCAGCATTCCCAATCACACCACTTCTTTTCAAACCCCCTTGATTGTGGTGTGTCAGGCCGGAGGGCGCAGCCAGATGGCCAGCGAATACCTCACACAGGTGCTCTCTGGACCCGTGCTGAACCTGATGGGGGGCACCTCGGGCTGGATTCGGGCTGGATTGGCTGTAGAATAAAACCTGACAGGCAAAGAAAGGTCCTCCAGATTCTGGAGGATTTTTCTTTTTGGAACTTCTGAGAAGCCTTCAACAATCTGGAAACCCAGAGTTCAGGAACCTCCACTGAACTCTGGGTTGTTTTGATCCAGCATTGCCTTTTGGGCTTTTTGAGCCGATGGCTGCCTCACACCACCGGAACTTCTGTCAAATCTGGACGGGCAGCACTGAGGGTAGCGTATCCCCCATCCAGATTGCTGACCTCATGCCCGAGTTGTCCCAGCAAACGGGCTGCCACATACCCCCTCTGACCCACCTGACAGTATGCGGTGATGGGGCCTCTGGGAAGCGAGTGGTGTTTTGCACGAAGCTGATTCAGGGGGATGTTGATGGCCCCTTTGATGTGGCCTCTGGCGTATTCCTGAGGATCACGGACATCCAGCAAGACCATCCCAGAGATGATTTCATGCCACTGGATGGTGGGCACCCCTTCCAGCACATTTTCGACCATGTAGCCCAGCATGTTGACCGGGTCCTTGGCACTGCTGAAAGGTGGAGCATACGCCAGTTCCAGATCGCTGAGTTCATCTGCCAGAATGCCCCCTTTGATGGCGGTGGAAATCACATCAATGCGTTTGTCTGCACCGTCTTTGCCCACCGCTTGCGCCCCGTAAATTTCTCGGGTCTGGGGATTGAACACCAGTTTGAGGCTGAGGCGTTCCGCTCCGGGGTAATACCCGGCGTGTGAACCGGGATGGGCGTGCACCACCTGATACGGCTTGCCCGAGTTCTTCAGTTGTTTTTCGTTCAGGCCCGTGCTGGCAACGGCCAGATCAAACACTTTGGCAATTGCAGTCCCCTGATGAAGACCCGTGCGAATGGAACGGCCCGAGATGTGGTCTGCAACCAGCCTGCCATGTCGGTTGGCAGACCATGCGAGGGGCACCAGCGCAGCTTCTCCAAGCAGGTTCACTTTTTCGATGGCGTCTCCAACCGCGTAAACGTCAGGATGGCTGGTCTGGAGGGTGTCGTTCACCAGAATGCCCCCTCTGGACCCGAGGCTCAGTCCGGCTTCTCTGGCGAGGGAGGTCTCGGGTTTGACCCCGATGGCCAGCACAATCAGGTCTGCTGCAAGCTGGACGCCGTTGTTCAGCACCACTGTTTTACCGTTGTCTTCGATGCTTTGCAGGGCTGCGTTCAGGTGCAGTTTGACCCCGTGCCTGACCAGTTCTTGCTGCACCAGAGCGGCCATTTCCGGGTCCATGGGGGCCAGCACCTGAGGTCCGGCTTCCACGAGATGCACGTTCAGACCACGCTCGACAAGGTTTTCGGCCATTTCCAGTCCGATGAAACCTCCGCCAATCACCACGGCTTCTCTGGCCTGTACGCGGTCCAGATGGGCATTGATGCGGTCCATGTCTGGAATGTTTCGCAGGGTCAGGGCGTGTTCGATGCCCGGCAAGGGAGGCCGGATGGGAGAGGCACCGGGACTGAGGATCAACTTGTCATAGGTTTCAGAGGTGGTCTCTTTGGTGCGCAGGTTTTTCAGGGTGACGGTGTGGGCCTCTGGATCGATCTGGACGGCTTCGGTGAGGGTGCGCACATCCAGTTCAAAGCGGTCTTTCAGGCTTTTGGGGGTGTGGAGGAGCAGTTTCTCCCGTTTTTCGATGCTGCCCCCAATGTGGTAAGGCAGACCGCAATTGGCAAAAGAAACGTGTTCGCCACGCTCGATCACCACGATGTGGGCGTTTTCGTTCAGTCTTCTGAGGCGTGTGGCTGCGGACATGCCTCCAGCAACCCCTCCAATGATCATCACTTTCATGCTTCCACTATATACCCTAGGGGGGTATATGAAAAGGGTAAAAATCACAGGTCCCGAAAGACCTGCAATTCATGAATGTGGATTTGAAGTGCTGTCAAAAGCTCATTTGGCGGTTTTTTCAGCAATCAATGCTTCCAGAGCCGTTTCATCCAGCACCTTCACCCCGAGTTCTCTGGCCTTGTCCAGCTTGGAACCGGCTTCTTCTCCGGCCAGCACGTAATCGGTTTTTTTGGTCACACTTCCGGTCACACGGGCACCCAGACGTTCCAGACGCTTTTTGACTTCATCTCTGGGGCGGGTCAAGGTTCCGGTGATCACGAAAGACAGACCAGCAAGTTCTTCTCCTGCGGCTTCGAAAGTGCTCTGAAAGTTCAGACCAAACCCACGCAAACGCTCGATCAGGTCGCGCATGTTCTGGTCTTGCAAAGCGTGGTAGACGCTTTCTGCAATGCGGTCCCCGAGGCCCGGAATGTTGCAGAGATCCTGCTCCGAGGCTGCCAGCAAAGCGTCCAGACTCGGGAAGTGTTTTTCCAGCAATTCTGCGTTTCTGGCCCCCACATAGCGGATCCCCAGACCAAAAATCAGGCGGGCCATGGGCCGGGATTTGCTTTCTTCCAGTTGCTGGAGCAGCTTGGTGGCGTTTTTCTCGCCCATGCGTTCCAGTTTGAGCAGGGTCTCCATGTTCAGGGCATACAGGTCTGCCACGTTGGTCACGGTGCCAGCGTTCACCAGTTGTTCGAGGGTCTTCTCCCCCATCCCGGCAATGTCCATGGCCCCTTTGTGAATGAAGTGCAAAATCCGCTGGTAGGCCTGCGAAGGGCACTCGGGGTTCACGCAGTAGGTGTCGGCATTTTCAGGATCGCGGGTCACTTCGTGGCCACACACCGGACAGTGGGTGGGGAAACGGAAAGGCACAGCCCCCTCTGGACGAAGTTCTTTCACCACACGCACAATTTCAGGGATGACCCCACCGGCTTTGCGCACCACCACGGTGTCTCCGATGTGCAGGTCCAGATCCCGGATGAAATCCTCGTTGTGGAGCGTTGCCCGGGCCACCGTGGAACCCTCCACATCCACAGGGTCCAGCACAGCCAGAGGAGCCAGTTTTCCGGTGCGACCCACATTGATCTGGATGTCCTGAAGCACGGTTCTGGCTTCTTCCACAGGGAATTTGTAGGCGATGGCCCATCTGGGGGCTCTGGAGGTGAAGCCCAGTTCGTTTTGCAGGTCGAAACGGTCCACTTTGACCACACTGCCATCTGCGTCCACAGGGAAGTTGGGACGCTCCTGAATCATCTCGCGGTGGTACTCGGCGGCTTCATGCCAGCCCTGAACCCGTTTGGAATAAGGGTTGGTCTGGAAACCGTGGTCTTGCAACCACTGCAGCAAATCCGACTGGGTCTGGATGGGCAGGCCTTCGGTGCTTCCCAGAGCATAAAAATTCACCTGCAACTTGCGACTGGCCGTCACCGTGGGGTCTTTCTGGCGCAACGACCCTGCTGCTGCATTGCGGGGGTTTTTGAACACCGTTGTGCCCATTTCTTCGGCGTCTGCGTTCAGGCGCAAGAACTCTTCTTTGGTCATGAAGACTTCTCCGCGCACCTCCAGATGCTCAGGGACCCCTTCCAGCTTTCTGGGAATGCCGGGAATGGTCAGGAGGTTGGCAGTCACGTCTTCACCGATCACCCCGTTGCCACGGGTGGCTGCCCAGGTCAGTTGACCATGGTGGTAGTACACGTTGATGCTCAGACCATCGATTTTCAGTTCGCAGGTGTAGGCATAACTCTGGTTGGCTGTGCCCAGCACCCGGTTGATGCGCTCCTCGAAAGATTGCAGGTCTGCGTCATCGAAGGCATTGTCCAGAGAGGTCATGCGGTTCAGGTGCTGGATGGGTGCAAAGGGTGAACGGGCCAGCAAGGCATCGTCCAGTTCGTTGTCGGTGTCGGTGCCCACAGTCTGGGTGGGGCTGTTTTTGGCGATCCACTCGGGATGCTGTTCTTCCAGAGCCCGCAATTCACGCATGAGGAGGTCGTACTCGGCGTCCGGGATGGAGGGGTTGTCTTCGAGGTAATAACGGCGGTTATGCTCCTGAATCTCGTTCACCAGCGATAAATAGCGTTCGTGGGTGCTCATACCCGAGTATTATATTCTGTTTTGAGCGAAAAATCCTCTGGTGGCTGGAGGCGCTTCAGGGTAAGCACAAAGTCTGACTTTTGGCATGTCACTTGAAAAAGCGTTCAGCGATCAGCCCTCAGCTTTCAGCAAAAAGCCCACCAAAAGGCTTTTGCAAACAGCAAAACAAAAAGCCACAAACGGAAAGCCACTCAGACTTTCCGTTCAAAAGGCAGCCAGAAAACGTTCCTTCTGGCTGACGGCTGATCGCTGACGGCTGATGGCTCTTGGTGTTGGCATGGCCTGACCGTGACTTTGCGCTGACCCTGACCCCTGATGCCATCCCTCTTGCAAACTTGAGATTCAGAGGTAGAATAAGAAATCTTTAAAATCTTTATATCTCTAAACTTACATTTTCATTGCAAATGAAGGTTTTGTCGCAAATGCCGTTAGATTCACTGAAGTGTCAAATCGGGTACAAACCCTTGCCTAAACAAGTCGGGTGCCATATAGTCAGTACAGGGAAACATCCCAGGAGGAAAAAGATGAAGAAAACTGCGTTAATCGCTGTGCTGGGCCTGAGTGCCATGCTGAGCGCAGCCAGTGCTCAACAGGTCAGAGTGGGGATCGCCTTCGATGCGGGCGGAAAGTTTGACAAGTCCTTTAACGAATCTGCCTGGAACGGTGCCAAACGCGCCGAGAAAGATTTCAAAATCCTCCTCAAGGATTTCGAACCCTCCGATCCCAGCCAGGTGGTCAGCGGCATCCGCTCCTTTGCCCAAAACGGCTTTGACCTGACCCTCGCCATCGGCTTTGCCAACAACGCTTCTGTGACCACCGTCGCCAAAGAGAACGCCGACCTTGCTTTCGGCCTGATCGACGATGTCTCCGAAGCCAAAAACGTCCAGAGCGTCACCTTCAAAGAGCACGAAGGCTCTTACCTGGTGGGCTACATCGCTGGTCTGACCTCCTCCACCGGAGTGGTCGGCTTCATCGGTGGCATGGACATCCCCCTGATCCACAAATTCGAAGCTGGCTTCACCGCCGGTGTGAAAGCCGCCAACCCCAAAGCCAAAGTGATCGCCCAGTACGTGGGAACCACCCCACAGGCCTGGAACGACCCCGCCAAGGCCAAGGAAATCGCTGGCACCATGAAAGCCCGCGGCACCGACATCGTCTACGCTGCTGCAGGTGCTTCTGGCAACGGTCTGATCGACTACGTCAAGACCACCCAGTGCCTCAAGAAAGCCCAGCTGCCCAAAGGCGTCACCTTCAAGAGCGACATGTTCAAAAACGTGCCCAAATCTGAAGGCTACAAAGCCAAGTGTGCTGGCGACAGCCGCCCCATGTTCTTCATTGGTGTGGACTCCGACCAGACCCGCTTCGGTGACACCGACAGCAACTCCAAAACCCTCAACCACGGTCTGACCAGCATGCTCAAGCGTGTGGACAACGCCGTGTACTCCATCATCAAGAGCGTCGTGGACAACAAGTTCAAAGGCGGTGCCCTGTCCCTCGGCCTGAAAGAAGGCGGCGTGGGCTACGCTGTCAGCGACTACAACCGTGCACTGCTGCCCGCCAGCGTGCTCGCCAAAGTGGAAGCTGCCAGAAAGAGCATCGTCTCCGGCAAAGTCAAGGTTCCCGAGAAATAAACCTCATCAACAGAAAAACCCTCCAGTTGGAGGGTTTTTTTTATGGGTTCTCCCTCTGTTCAGCCCGGAACCCACACCGCTGAAGGGGCTTCTTTGAGGAAGTCCTGCACCTGCTCAATGTCGGGCCTGGCGGTCATGCCCGGATCCAGAACCCCGGTGAATTCGGCTTCGTAGTGGTCTCCTTTACGGTGGAGGCGGTATTTTCCAGTGCAGTTCGGACAACACAGCACATCCCCATCCTCATGTTTTCTGGGCAGGGCCAGAGTGGGGCCACAGGCCGGACAGGTGACCAGCAGACGCCCTTCTGCACTGTGCCCGAGGATGTGGTCCAGTGCCCCCTTTTGACCCAAACCCACGAAATGTGTTGCCAGCTCTGGATCAAACTGGGTGCCTGCACCTTCCAAAAGGATGGACAGGGCTTTCTGTGCAGGCATGCCTTTGCGGTAAGGTCTGGAACTGGTCATGGCATCAAAAGCATCTGCCAGAGCAATGATTCTGGCATGCAGGTGGGTCTGGTCTCCGGTCTTGCCGTAGGGGTAGCCTTTGCCATCATGCCGTTCATGGTGCTCCTCGATCATGGGACGCACCAGAGCAAACAACGGATGGTCGGCCATGGAACTGACCCCCACCACGGGATGCTGCTTCATCTTGGTGTACTCTTCTTCGGAAAGCTTCTCTGGTTTGTTGAGGATGGCATCTGGAATGGCAATCTTTCCAAGGTCATGCACCATCCCACCCAGAGCCACCAGAAACACCTCGTCCTGTGACAGGTTGATGTGCTGGGCCAGTTTCACGGCATACTGACTGACCCGCCAGGTGTGCCCTCCTGTGTAAGCATCTCTGGCTTCGATGAGGGTGGCGAGGGTGAGGACCGACTTCAGCAGGGGCTCGTCAATCAGGGTGATTTTCATGGGGCCTTCCTCCGGTCCTTTCAGTTTAAAGGACGGAAAAGCGGTCAGCAGTCCGTGGTCAGCCATCAGCAAAAACACAGCAGACACTGCCATTCCACAAACACAACCCCATTGCTGTTACTGGTTGCCACCATCACGCAGCACCACAGCACTGAACAGCACAGCCATGGGACGGCTGTCTGCAGCTGCAAACGATGTGGGATTTCCATTCCAGCGGGAATACTGAAACGTCACCACATTCTTGCCCTGCCTGAGGGGCAATTTCACACGCACATTTTTCTGACCTGCCGTGGTCCACTGAACGGTGTCCAGCAATTCTCCATTCACAGCGATTCCAATGCTCTGGTCTGAAATCGGCGTGTACATGGTGGCATCCAGAGTGAGGTCTGCAGCCTGATTGAGGGAAAACGTCAGGGTGGATTCCGGCCCAAGCGCCCATCTGCGGGTGCCTGCTTCGATGGTGGACCATCCACTGATCACCATGGTGGTGGGGGTGGGGGTCTGAATCAGGTTGGTTTCTTTGAGGTCCAGAGGGGTGACAGGAGCCAGTCCCAACCTTGTGAAGCTCAGGCTCAGTTGCCGGGGCTCGGAAGGCACAAAAGCCGTTTTGCCGTGGTTGTGGTCCAGAGGCAACAGACGCAGCACGTTCATGCCTGCTCCCAGAGACACCGACAGGCTCATTTGCATCAATTGGTCTTTCAGAACAGGGTTCACTTGCTTGACCACCTGACCGTTCAGTTCAATGGTGAGGCCCTGGTCTGTAATCTTGTTCAGGAAAGACAGGTTCAACGTGGCTTCGGCAGGCTGATCCAGCAAGAAGGACAAAGTGGTGTCACTTCCCAGACCCCATCGGTTGCCTGATTTTTCCAGATCGTCCAAACCCGATACAGCAATCTCGGGATGGCTGTCGTTTTTGATGGCATCCCAACTTTTGAGGTCCACGGGCTTCAGGGTTTGCATCACTTCCTCTGGCAAGGTGCACAGTTGGGTGTCCTGCACGGTGGCTTGTGTTCCCGCACCGGGATAAATGCGGATTTCAGAGACCTGCTGTCCAGCCATTGGATAGACCGGAACATCCAGCATCACGGTTTTTTGAGAGGGGTTGGCGGGAATGGCAACACTGCGCTGGCCCCCCTGTGCTGAACGGATTTCAAGCCTGACCCCATTGCTGCCCGAGGTGTTCAGCTGGGCATGCAAATACTGGTTCAGGCGGGTTCCATCCACAGGCAACACAAAGTGGCCCTGGTCTGTGGAGAGGGTAGCGGTCAAACCTGTTCCATTTCCACATTTCCCGAGGATGTTGCTGGCCAGATCCAAGCGCAGCAAGGCGTTGTTGCGGGCTTGCCCTTTGTTGATCAGAAAGGCTTCCCAGAATTCCCAGATCAGCACTCTGGGTGGAGCTTCCCGGGTGCTGGCTTCCCTGAAATAATTCAGGACGGGTGTGTAAGGGCCTTGCCCCTGTTTGGCTGCATCCAGCACATCTCTGGAGAGGTGAAACTTCAGGGCATCGTCAAATGGCCAACCGGACGTGTGGTCCGAAAAACTGGATCCCACCAGGGTGATTTGAGGCTGGTCATCTCCAAGCAAGCTGCTTTCGGTGATCCGGTCTGCAGCGAAAGAGCGGAAGGTTTCTGCAGGGTAATTTTTTTGCAGGTCTGCGCTGAGCACCCTTTTCAAACTGCTGGTCTGATAAGTGGCCTCTGGCAGCTCTCGCAAAGTGTACTTCACCTCTGGGAGGTCTTGAACTTCGCTTTTGATGGCTTCTGCAACCGCCTGACCTGCCACTTTTGCACCGTTGGGGTTCCAGTGGTGGTCCAGTTTTTGAAACAGGGGTCCGACCTCGGGGGATGCTTTTTCAAAAACAGCATCCAGATCCACCACTTTGACGCCCCCCTTGCGCAAAGCCTCCAGAGCATTCGGATAACGGTTTTTGACGGTCTCTGGTACAGCAAACCCCACTGGAAGCTGATCTGCATAAACGCGGGATTTGGCAGGCAGCAAGGCCAGCACCAATTGGGTGTTTTGTTTCTTGAGCAGGCGGTCCACCATGACGATGGTGTCCAGAGCCGCTTGAATGTCTGCTGGTTTTTCATCCATCCAGAGGCCCTGTTCGGCACCCGAGAAAAGCCAGCCATTTTGACCAACCTGGACGGCATCCCAGAAGCGCTGGGCATGGGCTGCACTGCTCAGGGCAGACAACAGCAGCAAAGCAAAAACCGATTTGCTCTGAACAACAAAACGTTTTTTCATGGGGACTCTCCCGTGGATTGACAGTGTGAAGCTGTGCATCGCTGAAGTGGCCCCCACTGGATGGAAAGACCCTGCTGGTCTCTGGCCATCAAGATGCACCGCTGGTTCCTTTCAGACAGGCAGGAATCCATGTCCTGTGCAGCAAGTGGGGGCAGACTTCATGACTGCATGCTAGAGCAAGAGTGTTGCCCATTTGTGACCCAGCTTTCGAAGTGCGAAACCTTGCACAGGACAGGTTCAGTTGCAGCCTCAAGCAAGCAGAAGCCAAAGACCCAACAGAACAAAGTTGATTGTCTATACCCGTCAAAAGCGGTACCATGTGCCCATGACCCAGGCCAAACCCTATGCCATTGAACTCAGAGGCATCACCAAACGTTTCCCTCTGGTGCTGGCCAACGACAACATCAACCTGAAAGTGAAGTGGGGCAGCATCCATGCACTGGTCGGTGAAAACGGTGCAGGGAAAAGCACCCTCATGAAAATCCTGTATGGGATGCAGCCCCCCACCAGTGGTGAAATCTGGGTGAATGGTCAGCAGGTGCACTTCCATGACCCCAAAGACGCCATTGCACAGGGCATCGGGATGGTGCACCAGCACTTCATGCTGGTGGAACCCCTGACCGTCACCGAAAACGTGATCCTCGGGATGGAACCCATGCAGGGCACCAGCATCAATTACGCCTCTGCACGCAAACGGGTGAAAGAGCTGATTGACCAGTTCAAGTTTGATCTGAATCCTGATGCCAAAATTGAGGACCTGCCTGTGGGCCTCCAGCAAAAAGTGGAGATTTTGAAAACCCTGTACCGTGGGGCCAAAATCCTGATTCTGGACGAACCCACCGCCGTGCTCACCCCCAACGAAACCAAAGAGCTGTTCGCTTTTCTGAAAAACAATTACATTGCGCAGGGAAACAGCGTGATTTTCATTTCCCACAAGCTCCACGAGGTGCTGGAACTCTGCGACGAAATCTCAGTGATCCGCGACGGCAAAATGATTGGTTCCATTGATGCTTTTGATGCCACCGAAATCAAAATTGCCCGCATGATGGTGGGCCGCGATGTGGTCCTGAGCGTGGAAAAAGCCCCACCTCAACCCAAAGAAGTGTCTCTGGAACTGCAAAACGTCACGGTGCAGGGACCCAACAAAAAACCCATTGTGAACAACGTGTCGTTCAATGTGCGGGCCGGAGAAATTGTGGGCATTGCCGGGATCGAAGGAAACGGCCAGAGCCAGCTTGTCGAGGCCATCACCGGACTGCTCCACATCAATGGGGGTCACATCCGTTATCAGGGTCAGGAAATCCAGCATGCCAATGCAGCCAAAGTTTCTCTGGCCGGGGTTTCCCACATCCCAGAGGACCGCAACGAGCGCGGTCTGGTCGTGGACATGACCACCGCAGAGAACATGATCCTCGGACAGCATGGGCGCTCTCCCTTTGCAGGTCTTCTGGGCCTCCTGGACCTCGACAAGATCGAGCAGGTGTCCAAAGAACGGGCAGAGAAGTTTGATGTGCGTCCGCGCAGCACCTCTTTGCTGGCCAGCCAGTACTCGGGGGGGAATGCCCAGAAGATCATTGTGGCCCGAGAAATGGCCAAGAACCCCAAAATCTTGATCGCCTCCCAGCCGACCCGCGGGGTGGACATCGGGGCCATCGAGTTCATTCACAAGCAGATTGTGGCGGCTCGGGATCAGGGTCTGGCCGTGCTTCTGATCAGTGCCGACCTGACCGAGGTGATGAACCTCTCAGACCGCATTCTGGTGATGTTTGAAGGTGAAGTGGTCGGTGAGGTGGACGCCAGCGTGGCCACCCAGGAACAACTTGGCCTGATGATGGCTGGTGTCAAAGCCGCTCCGCAAGCCTGAACCCTGCAACTTCAAAAGCCACCCTTTGGGGTGGTTTTTTTGATTGAAAGGCTGCTGATTTGTAAAACAGACTTTGCAATTCCAAATCCCCTCTGGACATTGGAACCTCAACATTTAAATGGGAAGCTCATGTCATTTTGAGCATTCCTTTAATTTGCGAATGCGTTTGCAACGATGACATAAGATGAATCCAGAGTGGAAGATTTCACACAAACCTGCCAGAGAGGTCACACATGTACAAATGGCTGTTTTTGAGTGCTGCATTGTTGATGGTTTCGCAAACCCCTTCGGTGGTGAACGCCCAGAGTGTCCAGGTCCGGCCCATTCTGATTGCTCCAGTGGCTCCCAAAGAGACCCCTGTTGAATTGCGAAACGTGGTGATCAACACCGAGATCACCGGGCCTTTCGCTCGCACCGAAATTGAACTGACTTTCTTCAATCCGAACCGGCGCGTGCTGGAAGGAGAACTGGAATTCCCCTTGCTGGAAGGCCAGAGCGTCACTGGCTTTGCTCTGGATTTCAATGGCAAGTGGCGGGATGCGGTGGCCGTCGAGAAACCCAAAGCCCAGCAGATTTTTGAAGATGTGACCCGCCAACAGGTGGACCCGGCCCTTTTGCAGGTCACCAGAGGCAACAATTACAAGGTGCGCGTGTATCCTTTGCCTGCCATGGGCATCCGCAAAGTGAAACTCGTTGTTTCAGAGAGGGTCCAGCAGAACACCTACAAATTGCCCCTGCTTTACACCGATGTGTCCAGATTGCGGGTCAACATTCTGACCGACAACACCGAGGCCACCCTCAAAGCACCCACAGAACTTGAAGATCTGGAATTCCAACCCAGAGGGGCAAACGGTCAGAAATTGCAATTTGAACGGCTGGATTTTTCTGGAACCGGCACCCTCGAAATTGCCCTGCCCGAGACCAACAGCACCGAAACGTTCGTGCAGAACTTTGATGGTCAGCGCTATTTCATGGCCGTGATTCCCCGTCAGGAACGCATGGTCAAGCGTGCACCTCCAGCAGTGGTGGACCTCTGGTGGGACAGTTCCCTGTCGGGTTTGAAGCGGGACCACCAGAAAGAGTTGCAGTTGCTGGAACAGTACTTTGCACGTTTTCAGAACCTTCAGGTGCGCCTGACCCGTTTCAGCAATGAAGCCAGTCCCAGAGAGGTCTTTGAGGTGCAAAATGGCAACTGGTCCGCTTTGCGTCAGGCCCTGAACAACACCGTTTACGATGGAGGCACCGACTTTGACGCCCTGAGTTGCGCCCCAGACATGGATTCTGGACAGGGACAACCGCTGGCAGATTGTGCAGGGGCATCTGAGCGACTGATCTTCACCGATGGGCTCGACAACATGACCAACGCTGAACTGAAAGAAGCGGACGTTCCCACCCATGTGATTTCCTCTGGAAGCAGCAATGATCCAGTGCGCCTGAAACACCTGACGGCTGGCTCTGGGCAGACCATTCTGCTGAACCGCATGTCCATGGAGCAGGCCCTGAATGCCCTTGTGGCAGGTCGCCAGAGCCTTGAGAACCTGACCGCGCAGGGAGCCAAAGATCTGGTGGTCTCTGAAACCGCCGATGCCTTTCTGGTGGCAGGCATCCTGAATGCCAGCACCGCTCAGGTGTCTTACACACTGGATGGACAGCCCGAGACCCTCAAGGTGTCCGCTTCTGCAACCCGCAGCAATCAGGTGGCACAACTCTGGGCAAGCTGGAAAATCGAAGATTTGCGTGGAGAGGAACGCTTGAATCAAGGCCAGATCCGCAGGATCGGCAAGGCGTTCAATCTGGTGACCCCTCAGACGTCTTTGCTGGTGCTGGACACTGTGCAGGATTATGTGCGTTACGACATCAATCCTCCTGCAGAGCTTCAAGCAGAATTCCAGAGCCTCAAAGACCAGCAGGCACAAGCACAGAAGCAGGACAAGGCAGACCACACCAGCATGGTGCTCGGGCTCCTTCAGGATTATGAAAACTGGTGGAAGAAAGACTTCCCGAAAGACACCCCTCCCAAACCTGAGCCTGCCAAGAAGTCCGATGGAACACCCCTCCCCTCTCCGACCTTCCGCAGTGAAACGGGGAACGCTCTGGCTTTGCCTTCTGTGTCCGCTCCAGACGCCGAAATGTACATCAACTCCATTTCTGACACCGCAGGGATGGCTGCGGAACGGTCCTCTGGTGAATCCCCTGCAAGCTCAGGAAACCAGATCAGCATCCAGCTGAAAAAATGGACCTCCGATGCCCCTTACATCCGGCGCATGCAGGAAGCGAAAGCCTCTGACCTGTACCGCATCTATCTGGATGAACGCCCCGAGTACGAGAACAGCACGGCTTTTTATCTGGATGTCGCCGATCAGCTTTTTGACAAGAAACTGCCAGAACTGGCCTTGAAAGTGCTGAGCAACCTGTCTGAATTGCAACTGGAAAACCGGGCCATCCTGCGGATTCAGGCTTACCGCTACCTGCAAGCAGGGTATCCGGAGTTGGCCCTGCCCATTCTGGAACAGGTGGCAGACCTCGCCCCTTATGAGCCCCAGAGTTTCCGCGATCTGGGACTGGCACATGCACAGGCCGGAAACCCCCAAAAAGCCATCGAAAACCTGTACCGCGTGGTGGACCAGCGGTGGGATGGTCGTTTCAGCGAAGTGGAATTGATTGCCCTGAACGAGTTGAACGCCATCATTCACAGTTCGGCTCAGCCTCTGGACACCCGCTTCATGGACCCGAGGTTCATCAAGGACCTGCCTGTGGACCTGAGGGTGGTCCTGACCTGGGACGCCGACAACTCCGACATGGACCTCTGGGTGACCGATCCCAACGACGAGAAGGTGTATTACGGTCACCGCCTGAGTTATCAGGGAGGCCGGATTTCCAGAGACATGACTGGAGGCTACGGCCCTGAGGAATTCAGCCTGAAAGTCGCCAAGAAAGGCAAATATTCCATTCAGACCAATTACTATGGCAACCGCCAGCAAATTCTGGCCGGGGCCGTCACCTTGCAGGCCAAACTGATCACGGGTTTTGGCACCCCCAAACAGCAGGAGCAGATCATCACCTTGCGCCTGAAAGACCGCTCTGAAACGGTCTTTGTGGGTGAATTTGAAGTGAAGTGAGCTGAAACTTGAGAAGCAGAGGGAATGTCCCTCTGCTTCTTTTTTGGATGATGTGACCCTCAGAGCAGCCCGAGTTCCCTCTGGGCGTGTTTGGTGGCAAGGTCAGGTCTTCCTGCTTCGATGAGGGCTTTGTCGCGAATCCGGCAGGAATCGCACACCCCGCAAGGCTCTGAGCCCCCCTGATAGCAGGACCAAGTTTGATCAATGGGCACCCCGAGTTCCAGGGCCTTCTTCACGATGTCCACTTTGGTCATCAGGACCAGAGGTGCATGCAATTTGGCTCCTTTGCCTTCCAATCCTGCTTTGGTGGCCAGATCCGCAAGCGTCTGGAAAGCCGACAGGTACTCTGGGCGGCAATCCGGGTAGCCCGAGTAATCCACGGCATTGATGCCCAGATACACCCTTTCGGCTTCGATGGCTTCTGCCAGAGACAGTCCAATCGAGATGAACACGGTGTTCCGTCCGGGCACATAGGTGGGCGGGATGGTCCCGTCTTCGGTGCCGTGGGTGGGCACATCAATGCTTTCATCGGTAAGGGCACTGCCTCCCCATTGTGCGATGTTCACATCCACCACGAAGTGCTTGAGGCCAAAGTGCTGGGCGATTTTCTGGGCCTGTTCGAGTTCGATGGTGTGGCGTTGTCCGTAACGGAAAGACAGGGCAGTGACATCAAAACCATCTTCGAGTTGGGCGATGGCAGCGGTGGTGCTGGAATCCAGTCCTCCTGAGAGGAGCACAACGGCTTTCTTGCTCATGGGTCTCCTTACACCCCCAGTTGGGGATCTCCCCCGAGGGGAATCTGGCGTTTGTCGCTGTGTGGGTCGAGGTCATCGGCGCGGTAGGCTTTGTGCATCTGGTACCCGGCCCGCAACCTCGGGTTGGCTTTGACGGCCTCTGTGATGGCGTTCAGCACCGTCATGTCTTTCTCTCTGGCTCTGGACCACTCGGGATGCAACCAGATGACAGCTTCCTCTGGCAAACCTTCCAGCACCTTCAACCCTGCATCAATGTCTGAAAGGTCATGCACGATGATTTTGACCTCGTGGGTTTGCTTCACCACCTCTTTGAGGGGAGGCATCCCAAAAGGCTTCGGAGACAGGGTGATCCAGTCCAGATTTCCCCTGAGGGGCGCAATTCCACTGGTTTCCAGATGCACTTTGCGGCCCAGTTGGTGCAGTTCGTTGGTCAACTCAGAGAGGTCAAAGAGGATGGGTTCTCCGCCTGTGATCACCACGATGGCCCCCTCTGGACTCTCCTGCTGCACAAATTCGGCAAGTTCCTGTCCAGAATACAGGCCCACCTGAGGGGGACGGTACTCTGGATGCCAGGTGCCTGCACTGTCACACCAGAAGCATTTCTGGGGGCAACCGTACAAGCGGATGAAGTAGGCCGCCCTCCCGAGGTGCACCCCTTCACCCTGCCAGGTGTAGAAGCGCTCATAAACCGGGTATTTCATGCTCACTCCCAGTATTCGCAGTAAGACTCGGGGGTTTCCCAGAGGGTCACTTTGAGTTGCAGGTCGCTGCCATCGTCACCCTCGGGGAGGTTTTCACGGATGCGGTCCAGGGTTTTGCGGTACAGGTGCTGCACGATCACTTCGGCGGTGGTGTCGTCTCCGAGGAGGTCGTTCAGGTAGGCGTGATCGAGGCCACCCTTTTCCACATCTTTTTTGGCCCATTTGAGGGTTTTGAAATCGGCGACCATGATGTCGCGTTTCACGTGCGCACTCGGGCGCAGTTTGTTGGATTGCAGCTCCATTTTCACCCGGTAGGTGTGGCCGTGCAATCGGCCGCAAGGACCGTCATAACCGACGATCACGTGGGCACTGTCAAAAGTAAACTCTGTCACCAGCTTCCAAGGCATACTTCAAAAGTGTATACGATACGCCAGCCCTGAAGTGTGCAGTCATTCTGTTGCTACCATCGGAGTATCAAGGTTGTTGCACCAGAGATGCTTACACCAGAGGACTCGTTTTCGATTGACTTTCACCCAAGAGATTCCTGCTCAATGCCTGACAGAAGTGTCAGCATCAGGGCCGAGACCGCTCTGGAAACCCGATGTTTTAACCAGAGTGAAACTTTTGGTTACAAATGAGAATCCTAAAGTGATCAAACACAGGTTTTTCCACCGAGTCTCCATGGAGTTTTTTTCTTTGTCAAACGAATTTCGGACCATGAAACATTCAAATTCTGTCATGGATTAATGAAACGAAATTGTAACCACATGACCACCAGCTTATGCCATGCTGAAGCCATGAAACGCAGCCTCTGGTCCCTCTCCCTCATTGCCCTGATGGTGGGATGCTCCCAAACCCCTGCTCCTGCCCCAGAGATTGATCAAGAAGCCCTGTCCTTCCAGACTGCCGTGTGGACCTATGCCGATCTGGTCACCCAGAGCAAAGCCCGCAGTGCTTTTTACACTTTTGCTTCCAGCCACCCCATCAAAACCATTTACCTGGAGGCCGAAGACCACCTGAACAACCGCCCTGCTGCACTTGCCGGTTTTGTGCAAGACGCCAGAAGCCGGAAATTCAATGTGGAACTGCTGACCGGACATCCCCATTGGGCTTTGCCCGAGTTCCAGAATCAGGGGGTGCAATTTGCCCAGAAGGTGGTCCAACTGGCCAACCAGTATCCTCAGGCACAAGGCATTGGGCTGCATCTGGATGTGGAACCCTACCTGCTTCCTGAATGGCAAAACAACCCCCAGCAAGTGGCCAATGGTCTTCTGGACCTCTTTGCACAGGTCAAAAACACCCTGCAAAGCCAGCCTCTGGCTGTGGACATCCCCTGCTGGTTCGATGAAATTCAGGTGCTCCGCAACGGGCAAACCCGTCCTCTTTCTGAATGGATCATTGATGTTGCAGACCTGACTGTGCTGATGGACTACCGCGACACCGTGCAAGGCATTGTGAACAGCGGTTACAGCGAAATCGAATACGCCAGCAAAGTGGGCAAAAAAGTGGTGCTCGGGGTCAACACCAAAAACGAACGGGGACTGAGCCCAGCCAGCACCACCTTTTATGAAGAAGGCTGGCGTTACATGGAATCCACTTTGAACACTGTGAATCAAACCTTGCAACCCAAAAGTGGATATGGTGGATTGGCCATTTTCACCTATGAAGATTACAAACTGCTGAAAAAATGAACTTGCGAACCCCTGAAGTCCAGAAACCCTCCTTTTGGAGGGTTTTTACCTCCAAGCTTGCAGGGTGACCAGGGTGTTGACCACTTCACCACTGGAATGGGTTTCTTTGATTTTCAATTGACCCGAGAGCTTGCTCCTGGAACCCTCTGGAGCAAGGGTGCCTGTGACCTCGTAGAACACGTTGTCACGCTGCTCACGGACCTCAATGTGAATCTGGTCTTCTTTCAAAACACCTGTATAGTCACTGAGTTTCACAAAAGTTTGGTTTTCCCGTGTGTATTGGGTGGCCTTGGTTTCCCCTTCAAGGATCGTGCCATCATCGAGTGTGGCTTTGTAATTCCATGTTCCCGCATACGAATGATTCGTGCTGCACGAATTCAACAACCAGAGTACCAATGCACCACACAAACACATTTTTGGAATTGTTGACCACATCACCGCTCAAGTATAAAGGACTGTGTCCTTCAAGTTTCAAATTCGTCACTTCCAAACCAAAGGTGATGCATATAGAATGACGTTCGGAGGAATATCCCAATGAAAAAATCCAACAAATTGACTTTTGCAGCCCTCATCTCTTTGTCTCTGGTGGTTGCCGGTTGCAGACCCAATGTACCTGTCAAGACCGAAGACAACGCCAAAGTGCTGCAAGCCATTCCCAAAGACATGAGCACCATGATGGAAATGTCTGCAGACCTGACCCCCCAAACCCAAAAAGCCATGCTGGCTCTGGGCATCCAACTGCCACCTCTTCCAGAACAACCCACCAAAATGTCTGCCGAAGGACTGCAAAAAGCCTTGTTCGAAGCAACAGGTCTGAAAGCCCTGTTGGAAGCACAAGGCACCCCTGAAGATCCGGATTACAAACTGCTGCGGGGCACTTACACCCGCGATGCCTTTGGCAAACTGACCAAAACCAAAAATGAACCCACCGATGGCATGGTGGTGAATTTTACCGTGAAAGGGATCAACTTCACCCAAACCACCAAATACAAAGAAATTGCTGTGCTGTCCAGCACTTGGAGCAACACCACCAGTTACCGTGAAGAATTGATGGATCTGGAAGACACACTGACCTCTGGTGGCGAAACCCTCTACACCGCCACCCTCAATCAGGATTTCAGCAAGTGCAAATACACCAGAGGAAACTCGACCTACGATGTCATTCTGGTGAACAAAGCCGATGCTTCCCTCAATGTGGGTGGCCAGATCACCGCCAAAGGCAACCTCAGTGCCCAGGGCAAACAGGGATCTGCTTCTGCTGAGTTCAAACTGACCACCAGCAAGCACACCCTGAGTGTCAGTGGCAATGTGAATGTCACAGCAACCACAGAAAACACCTGCGCTTCAGTGGGCACAGAAGGGGGTCTCACTGCTGGTGACATCAAACTGAATGTGGCTCTGGACAGCAATGCTGCAGAATTCACCGCCTCTGCCAAAAACTACACCACCGATGTCAATGGGCAACCCGTTGGTGATGTTGAGGCCAAACTGGTGTACAGCACTCCAAATCACTATGCCAACCTCTTCACTGCCAAAGGCAACATGAAAGATGGACCTGATGCGGACACCATTGCAGGAGATCAAGTGGAAGTCAAAGTCCTCCTGGAGAAAGAAGAAGGCATTGTCTTTGTGACCACCAACTGGCAAAAATTTGTCGATTCGCTCTACAACATGCCCCTGCCTGTTCTCTGAGCAACCACTGGGTTTAACATTGAAGTAGGAGGATTCGTTTGAATCCTCCTATTTTAAAAACCCTTTCCAGATGGATGGCCTCTTGTTTTTCTGTCAAATGCTTTAAAAAGCAACCCTGTTGGACCATCCAAACCATTTTGACCACCAAAAAGAGAGGCTCAGGGCCTCTCTTTTTCTTTTGTTTTTTTGCCTGCTGCGTCCATCAAACCCGAACTTTGATCCCGAGCCGACCACCAATGTCCCGACGCATCTGGGCACCTTCAAATTGAATGGCGTCCGCCACCTGATAGGCTCTGGTGACCGCTTCGGTCAGGTCCTCACCCCGAGCTTGAACGGCCAGCACACGGCCTCCATTGGAGACCAGCTGTCCGTCTTTGAGGGCCGTTCCAGCATGAAAAATGATGCTGTGCTCTGGCACCACTGGAAGCTGAATCGGAATGCCTTTCGTGCTGCTGGCAGGGTAACCCGGAGAAGCCAGAATCACCAGAGCACTGGCATCTGTGCTGAACTGCACCATGTCTTGGGTCAGGTTTCCATCCACACAGGCTTCCATGATGGTCAGCAGGTCGCTTTCCAGAAGCGGCAGGATGCATTCGGCCTCTGGGTCGCCAAAACGGGAGTTGAATTCCACCACCTTGGGTCCCTGAGGGGTGAGCATCAAGCCGGGATAAATCACCCCTTGATAAGGGATGCCTTCTTGTTGCATGCCAGCCATCAAGCGGTCCAGAATTTCGCTCTGGATGCGTTCTTTCTGTTCGTCGGTCAGGGGGAAGGGTGCAATCACGCCCATTCCGCCGGTCATGGGGCCCACATCTCCGTCAAAAATGGTTTTGTGGTCCTGACTGGGGAGCATCATGGCAGCGGTTTTTCCATCGCAGAAGGCCATGATGGAGACCTCCATGCCCTGCATGAATTCTTCGATGACCACCTCTGCCCCACTGGGACGGTCAAAGATGGCATCCAGAGCAGTCAGGGCCTCTTCGATGGTCTGGGCCACGGTGACCCCTTTGCCGAGTGCCAGAGCAGAGTCTTTCACCACAATGGGTGCACCTTGCTGCTGCACATAAGCTTTGGCGGCATCCAGATCTGTGAAGCTCTGGTAGGCCGCTGTGGGGATGTGGTATTTGGCCATGATTTCTTTGGAGTACCGCTTGGACCATTCCAGACGGGCTGCAGCTCTGACCGGGCCGAAAGCACGGATGCCAGCAGCTTGCAAAGCATCGATCATGCCATCTGCAAGCTGGTTGTCCGGCCCCACCACCACAAAGTCCACGCCATTTTCACGGGCATACTGTGCAATGGCAGCAGGTTCAAGGCTGTGCTGGATGCACTCTGCATCTTCTGCGATGCCTGCATTTCCGGGAATGCACTGCAAGCGTGAAATGCGGTCTGATTTTTTGAGGGCTTTCACAATGGCGTGTTCGCGGCCTCCGCTGCCAATCACCAGAACGTTCATGCAATTCTCCTTACTGCGTTGATCGGGGCAACAAGATGTCTCTTCTCTGGTTGCACTGCCAGATGCTTTAAAAAGTGGTGCGGTCCCATTCGAGGGCCGTTTCATGCAAAGCAGCTTCAAAAGCCTCTTTCAGGCCCAGAGCCTCTGCACGTTCCAGAAGGCGACCTCTGGCTTCCCAGCGGTTCTTGCGGTCCTGCAAAGGTTCAAGCGTCATAAACCCGAGGCGCAAATCGTCTGCACTGCGGGCCAGAGCCACCACAGGATCCGCAGACAGGTGCAGGCCAGCGAAGACCAGCTCGGGTTTGTCCCAAGTTTTCAACAGTCGGGCCACACGCACAGCATGCTGCCTTTGTGCAACATCCAGACCTTGTGCTTCCCAGCTTTTCAGGACATCGGCAAACCCTGGGCCAAATTCCTGTGTGCCTTCCTCAAGGTTGGGCACAGGAAAAGCCAGACCCGAGAGCCACAAGCGCACCGCTTGCGGATAGGCCTCATGTTCTGCTGGTTGAATGCGTGCAGCAAGCGCATCTGCAGTGTCATCTTCAAGCACCGGGACCGCTTTCTGGAGGATCATGTCTCCGCCATCCAGCACAGCATCCACAAAGTGCACCGTGCATCCAGATTGGGTGACCCCTGCATCCAGAGCCTGTTGCTGGGGATGCAAACCGGGGAAATCTGGAAGCAAACTCGGGTGGATGTTGATGATGCGCCCACGCCAGAATTCCACGAAAGGATCACTGGAAATCCGCATGAATCCGGCCAACACCACCAGATCGATTTGCCTGTCTTGCATGAGGCTCTGGGCCTGACGTTCAAAGTCTTCCCGGCCATTTTTCTTCCAAGGGATGTACACCGCTTCCACTCCGGCTTGCCTTGCCCGTTCCAGAGCGTAAGCGTCCTGTTTGTTGCTGATCACCAGCGTGATTTCTGCCCTCGGGTCCTTGTGGGGGAACCATCCCAGCAGGGTCTGCAGGTTGGTGCCGCTTCCCGAAGCAAACACAGCGATTCGTTTCATCAGGCGAATTGTAGCATGATGCACTGCTCTGGCCTCAGCTTGAGTTAGGCATAAAGCAGGGTAGCCAACCCCCTCACAAATCGGTACACTGTTCCTTGTCAAATGAAAAGCAAGCTGGATGACCTCGACACAAGAATTTTGCAGGAGTTGCAGCAAGACGCCCGCCTGAGCATGCGTGAACTGGGAAGACGCATTGGCCTTTCCGCTCCGGCCACCGCAGAACGGGTGAGCCGACTGGAATATGCCGGGGTGATCGTGGGTTATGCAGCCCGGATTTTGCCCCAGAACCTCGGGCGCAAGGTGATGGCGTTCATTGGCGTGCAGGACAGTGGCCAAAAAGATCCGATATTGATCGAATGGGCCAAGAAGCGTGACGGGGTGCTGGAATGCTACTCGGTCACTGGAGAAAACTCCTGCATGCTGCGCATTGCCGTTGAAAACATCAGCGAACTGGAAAAAGTGCTCGCAGAACTCATTGAGATGGGTTTCACCTGCCAGACCAGCATCGTGCTGTCCAATCCGATTGCCTTCAAGGAAGTCACTCCCAAAGCCTGACCTGAGACATCTTTTTCAGTCACAAACGCCACCAGATGGCGTTTTTTTCATGAACTTTCCTTGAGGATTTTATCGGATGTTTATCCTGCAACCTTTCTAGAATCAGGTCATGACCCATTCCAGATGGTTCCGTCGTTTCTGGATGATTCCGACCATGTGCATTTTGCTCTTTCTGATGCTGGCCCATTTTGCACTGTATCTGAACCACACCTTGAACCTCAAAGGGCTGAACTGGCTCTGGAACGTCCAGAGTTTGCAGGGCGCACATGACCTCCTGTACGCCGTTGCTGCCTCCATGTACACCTTTGTGGCTTCGACCTTCACCATCAGCATTGCTGCCCTGTCTTTTGACTCGCGGGACATGGGACCGAGGTTGCTTGAAGATTTTTCACAGGATTGGCGAAGCCAGTTGACCCTCGGGGTGCTGTTGGGCACCTTCAGTTTCAACCTATGGGCCATTGCGGCCCTAAAAAGCACACCGGAGGGATTTCCGGTTCCTGTGCTGACCGTCAATGTGGGATTGCTGCTGGCTTACCTGAGTGTGGGCTTTCTGGTGATGTTCATTGACCAGATGGTGCAAGCTATGAACATCACCACACTGGTCAATCGGCTCGGGAAGGAACTGCAAGGGATCATGCTGGAGGTCTCCTCCAGTCTGCCTGCTGTCCCAGAGCCAGAAACACCATTGAAAGATCCTGTGCAGGTTTACTCCACAAGTGCAGGGAACCTGTACCAGATCAACCTGAAGGGACTGGTTCAGAAAGCCAGAGCTCTGGATGCCGTGGTGGTCCTGAAAATCCGTCCGGGGCAGTATGTGTTTCCGGGGATGGTGATTGCGGAGACCTCCAAACCCATCCATCTGACCCCTTTTCTGGATTTCAGCGATTACCGCAAAACCCCCCACGATCCAGAGGCTGCCATCCGTCAGTTGAATGAAATTGCCGTTCGGAGCATGGAATCAGGCATCAAAGATCCATTTACGGTCATCACCTGCATCGATCGCATGGGCAGCGCTTTGTGCCTGCTCAAAAACCGCAACTTGCACAGTGGAGTGCATCTGGACCAGAGTGGAGAGGTGCGGGTCATGGTGCCCACAGTTGGCTTTGGTGGCCTGATGGATGAAATGTTCCACCAAATCCGACAGTTTGGAAAGACCTCTCCAGCCATCATGATCCGTTTGCTGGAGGTGCTCGGGGTGGTGATGTCGGTGCTGGACGATCCAGAGCACCAGCAGCACATTCTCAGGCATCTGCATCTGGTCCGCGAAGACGCCTGCAGGGAACTTTCAGGAACCTCTGAACTGAAAGACATCGAACAGCGTTTTGAGCAGGCAGTTCAGCGTTTTGAGCAGGCAGTTCAGCGTTTTGAGCAGGCAGTTCAGCATTTTAAAGCATTTGACAGAGAAATAAGGGGTTGATGCTTGAGGTCGTGTTGTTTGAAACAGAAGGATTCAAAAGAATCCTTCTATTTCACTGTTAAACGCATTCACTGTTAAAAGCAGTAGAGGAAACCCAAAAGAGGCAGGAACACAACTTCCTGCCGCCTGATGAACGATGGGGCTTATTTTTTCTCGATGGGTTTGGCGTTCTGCACCCGCATGGCAAATTTCATCAGGCGGGGAAACCTGTTCCAACGTTTGCGGTCTCCCAGAATCCGGTAGGCCCACTCGACTTTCATTTTCTGGGTCCACTCTGGGGCACGCTCCACGGTTCCAGAGAGCACGTCCAGCGTGCCACCTGCACCAATCATGATTGGAACCCTCAGGCGGTTGCGGTGACGGTGGTTGAATTTCTCCTGACGGCCCGCTCCCAGAGAGGTGATCAGCAGGTGCGGGTAGGCTGCGCGGATTTTCTCCACGAGCTTCAGGTCTTCATTGCCATCGTCTTTGAAGTATCCGTGGTCAAAGCCAGCGATTTGCACGTTGTATTTTTCTGCACAGGCTTTGGCAGCTTGCTCAGCGATGCCCGGTTTGCCTCCCAGAAAGAACACCCTCAGGTTGGGGCCTTGCCGTTCCATCAAACGGATCACGATGTCGATACCCGAGGCCCGACCCGGCAAATCGATGTCCAGCATTTTCTTGACCGCCCACACAATGCCCACCCCATCTGCACTGACCAGATCGGCTCCGCGAATCACCTGCGCGAGTTCGGCGTCTTCCTCTTCAGCCTGAATGACGATCTCGGGGTTGAGGGTGATGACGGTGTGGGGATCAAACGCACCCATCCAGCCTTCCAGACGCTCCACCACACCATCGAGGTCCAGAGGGTCAACGGGGAAATTGAACAAGGAAAGTCTCTGCATCACTCGAACCTGTAGATGGGGGTGTCTTCTTTGAGAATCACTTCTTGCAGCATGGGCACTTCATCAGTTTGAGAGATCAGGCTGGAAATCGCAATGTCTTCGTACAAACGAAGTTTCTGCAATTGTTGACCAGTAGACGATTGCACCAGAGCCTCCTGCACATCCGGGAAAGCCCGGACCAGAGCCATCGCCATGCGGGCAGCGTCCAGCAGTTGCACTTCCAGGTGTTTTTCGATGCGACGGGCCAGAAACCCAGCGCACACCGTGTCTTCGAGGGTTTCGTTGCCGTCCTGCCCGGTGCACACAATGGCAATTTCTTCGGTGGCCAGTTGCAAGGCTTTCTGAATCACCGCTCTGGCGTTGTAAAAGCTGCCCAACAAAACATGTTTGGCCCCTTGCACCTGACGCACCGCCTGAGGGGTGTACTGGGCCAGATACATCACATCCTGTTGCAACTTCAGGTTGCGGAGTTCTGCTGGACTGGCCGGATGGTTGCAGCCTTCCATGGGCATGCCGTCCCGTTCACCGACCATCAAGAGTTGGTTTTCTGAAGCAAATTGCCTTGCGATTTTCAAACTGGGAGAAAGGTAAAGATGTTGTGCTCCAGCCTCCAGCAAAATGGGGGCGTTGGTGGTGCCACGCAGGACATCCACCAGAATCACCACATCTGGATAGGAGCCTCTGGGCAGCAAATCGACTTTCAAGCGCATGAGACCTCCAAGACGCCCCGAGCAGGTTTGCCCATCAGAGAAATACAGTGCTCGGGATGCGTTTCGGAGTGATTTTAGCATAGGGAGGGTGGGAAAGGCGTTATGCCGAGGGCACTGGAGGGGTCAAGCATGCATTGCCATTTGCCAAGGGCCCAGAGCCGAGAGCCAAGGGCAAAAAATGCCAAGGCAGAAAGCAGACAGCTGGAAATTGCTTTGGCTAAAGCTTTTACAAAAACGGAGCCCTTTGACCATTTTCTGGAGGTGAGCCCCGATGCCCTTGGCTCTGGGCCCTCGGCAGCCTTTACCCCTTGCCAACCACTGGCCCCATCTCCCTCCACTCCAGAGGCCACACATAAAGCTGTCTTTGGGTCTGCTCAGTGTTCCATGCGTGAAACACGATGTGGTCCTGTCCCTCAGCGTCGGTGACCACCGCATTGTGGCCGGGTCCGGTCAGGCCGGTCAGGTGGGTGTTGAGCACACTGGCATGGCCCAGGGGTTCGGTCCATGGTCCGAGGGGATGGTCTGCTACAGCAAAATTGACCCCATAAGTGTCGTTGATCCATGCACCACCAGAGTAGAAGCAGTAGCATTTGCCGTTCCGTTTGACCACAAAGGGACCTTCAAGGGTGTGCCAGTCGAGGGTCTGGCCGTACATTTCGCGGTTTCTCTGGTAAATTTGCCAGTCCTGAGAGGCACGGAGGACCACTTGCGGGTTGCCTTCCAGTTCGGTCATGGATTTCAGGCGGTCCACCACCAGAGCGGTGCCCACCCGGTCTCCATCCAGAAAATCACGGGCGTAATAGAGGTACCACTGGCCATCCTCGTCTTGAAAAGGGCTGGGGTCAATGGCAAAAGGTTCATCTGGAACCAGTTTCAGTTTCTGGTCGATGTAGGGGCCTTCGGGCTTTTGGGAGGTGGCCACACGCAAATGCTGGCCTTTGTCTCCGTGGCCCACACTGTAATACATGTAGAAGGTACCATCGGAAAAAGCGACCTCTGGGGCCCAGTAATCGCCTTCCTCGAAGCCTTCTACGGGTTCCAGAGCCCCGCCCAGAGAGGTCCAGTGGATCAGGTCTGTGGAGGTGAGCACTTCAAAAGCCCGGCCCTCCCTTGCATGCTGTCCAGTGCCGAATGCAAAGTACTGGTTCTGGTGTCTGAGGATGAAAGGGTCAGCAAAATAACCGGGGTGCAGTGGACTCATGGAGGTCATGGTGGACTCCTCTCTGCAGGACATGGCAGGTGCCATTCCTGAAGCGGTTGATTGAGGCGTGGTCGAATTTCAGAACTGCTGCAACACGTCTGGACGCAAAAGACCCTGTTCCAGAGAAGCAGGCCATAAGGGATCCAAGGTCAGCACTTCGAGGCTGCCGTCCTCATGGAGCAGCACGGTGTCTTCGATTTTGGCTCCGCGCAAACTCGGGTTCCATGCGAATGCCTGTGGGGCCCGCAGCACATAAGGGTCTGAGGGCAGGGCGATGCGTTCACGGCAACCGTAACCCGTTGGTCCGCCTTGATGGTGCTCCAAAATGGCGTTTCCTTCTCCTCTGGAAGCGTATGCAGCTTTGAGGATGTGGTACATCTGCCCGAGGGTGTTTCCAGCACAGGTGGCTTGCAGCACTGCCGCTTCGATTTCTTTGAGCTTGTGGTGCTTCTCCTGCAGTCCTGCTGGCAAAGGTTCAAAGGCCACGAAACGGGTCAAGCTGACCCAGAGCCCGCCTTGCCTTGCGCAGAAGGACATCATCGCCCAAGGACCCAGAGGGTCATGTTGAGGGGGGACGTGGCGGTACAGGTTCAGGCGTCGCTTCCCTGCGACTTGCACCAGACCCACATCCAGACCTCTGGCACGCAGAGCACTTGCACCCATTCCAGCCAACTCGTTTTCGGTCTGGTCTGGACGAGCCTGTTTCAGGGCTTCGGTCATGGCCTCTGCGCTGGATTTGCCCAGAGCCCGGTAACGCTCGATGTCGTAAGGGGTCAGGCTGTGCCTGAGCAACCAGAAGTGCTCTGGAAGGGGTTGCTCTGACCCCGAGGGGCGGTCACTGAAGACCACTCCCCCTTTTGCATGGCTGTCCACAAAGGCCTGTTGCAGGTGGGCCTGTGCCCAAGGGACAGCATGAATTTGGGTCTCTGGCAGCAGTTCTTCATCCCGGATTCTGGGGGCTTCGATGGCATCGGTCAGCACGATGAAGTCTGTATTTGTGATCAGGACCTCAGCCACCCCCCCTTCCACGGTTTGCAGCACGGCACTGGAACCTCCAGCAGTGATCCAGCCAAACCATTCAATGCTTTTCAGGCGCACCGCTGCCCCCCCAGCCTCCTGCAAGAACTGGCGCACCAGAGCGGTTTTGTGCCCGATGTCCAAACCTCTGGCAGTCATGGGATGATGGGGCCTTCCTGTTCGGTCAGGGTGGGCTCTTTGAAGGTGATTTTGCCGTTTTTGAAGAAGATGGGGTCAATGCGCATGGTGCGCTTGCCCACGTTGTCTCCGATGAAGCCCGCGGTCCATGCATGGTAGACCAGCCAGGTGTTGCCGGCACCATCGGTGGTGATGGTCTGGTGTCCGGGTCCGGCCACATCTCCCACGGAGTACACAATGGGATTGTCTGGGGACTTTTTAAAAGGTCCCAGAGGGCTTTTCCCCACGGCATATCCCACACCGTACAGGTCACTGGCAAAGTCACTTGCAGAGAACAGCAGGTAATAATCCCCATCCTGTTCATGCATGGTGGGAGCCTCAATCAGGTTGCCTTCCCAGAGTTCGCGGTTGTGCAGCAACTGCACTGCCTCTCCTTGCAAGGTTTTGCCATCTTTGGACAGCTTCTGGCCGTACAGGTAAGTCAAGAGTCCAATGGCGTTTCCGTCGTTTTTCCAGTAGAGGTAAAGTTGCCCGTCTTTGTCCCGGAAAGGGCTCGGGTCGATGCTGCCCCCTTCATCGGCCTGACAGATCAGGGGTTTCTCGGAGGTGTCCATGAAGGGACCTTCGGGTTTTTCCGATTCTGCGACACTGATGCACTGGCGGTCACTGTCCTTGTCACGCAGGGTGTAATACATCAGGTATTTGCCTTCGTTCTGGATCACCTCTGGAGCCCAGGTCAGTCCACCCAGAGCCCAGAACGGCAGGCCACCCAGCGCATCACCTTTGACTTCCCAGTTCACCATGTCTTTGCTGAAGGCCATCTGGATGTCTCTGCCCTCGCCGTTGGTGGCGTAAGCGTAGTACCCCTCAGGGGTTTTCAGGACAAAGGGATCGGGGAAGTTGATGTCGAGGACGGGATTCTGGTATTTCATTCGGTTCTCCGCGTGGGCACAGCCTGCCAGAGTCAGCAGGGTCAGGCCAAGGGTCAGGGATTTTTTCATGGTTTCACTCCGGGATGAAAAAGGAAAGTGGGCTGACCCTGATCGGTGGGGTCGTGTGAAGTCAGCAGGGCAAAAGCGTCTCTGGCCTCCCCTTTTGTGCGGTGCAGGTCACCTTGCAGGTGGTACAGCCCCGAGGGGCACACATGCCCGGTCAGGCGGGTCAAGCCCGAGTTCCAGTCGATGTGGTCAAAGAGGGGCCACCATGTGTAAGCCAGCACCTCCACCCCTTCTGATCGGACTCGGGCCACTTCGGAAACGCTGTATTTCAGCCAGTCCAGTTGGTCCCGATCTGAGCTGGTTTCTGCGACATACACAGGTTTGCCGTAGCGCTCAAAATACAGTTTCAAGGTGGCACCCAGACCGGGCGGATTGGGATCAGCGTCCAGAGCATAATCCTGTCTGCGCCCCCAGTCTGATGCGGGACGGTCCGGTGTGGGCTGGAAAATCTGATGCTCTGATCCGGGATAATAATCCAGCCCGATCACATCAAGCTGGACAGGTTCTTGCACAAAACCGCTGATCCAGTCAGGGTCAATCCCATGCCGGGACAGGAATTGAGCGGTCCAGCTTTGATCATCGGCCTTGCCCAGCAACAGATCCAGAGCCAGAAACCGGTACTGGGTAAGTTCAGAGGCAAGGTCTTGCAACGCAGGATCACAGGTCACAAAACCATCTGCCCCATCGTTCAGCCAGAACTGGGCCTCGGGCCTCACTTCCTGAATGGCCTTCACGGTCTGGCGGATGCCTTCGATCAGGGGCATCAACATCTGCACGAATGTACCAGAGGTGATGCCGTATGGGGGCCATGTGCCGTTCCCTCCGCGAAAAAACGCGCAGATGTAAGGCTCGTTGAAGGGGGTGTATCTCTGGAACTGTGGGTAACGCTGGGCAAAAGCTTTGGCGTATCTGGCGATTTCTGCTGGATAATCAGGATTCAGAAAGCCGTTTGCCAGCCATGAGGGGGTGCCAAAATGCACCAGATCCCACACCACCTCCAGCTCGATTTCTGCAAGGAAAGCCATCACCTGATCGGTCCAACTCCAGTCGAAACGGTCCTTTTCTGGATGCTGCATGTCCCAAGGCAGACCGTACCGGATGAACTGCACCCCGAGGCGTTTGGCCCTCAGCAAATCCTGCTGCCAGTGGTCCTGATGCCGGGTCATGAACAGCTCGTTCACCCCGAGGTCTGGCATGCTGGTGTTCTCGATGCCCACACCCCACCAGAACGGGTTCATTCTTTGCTGCCTCCAGCAGAGAGGCCCTGCTCAAGGTACCTCTGGCCGATCAGGTAGGCGACCAGCACTGGAATGGATGCAATGGCGGTTCCGGCCATCAGTTTGCCGTAATCGGTGGTGTAACGGCTGGAAAACGAGGTGATGCCCACCGGAAGGGTTTGCAGGTCACCGTGCACCACGAAAAGCGGCCACACATAGTTGTTCCAGCTTCCCATGAAGGCAAACACCCCAAGGGTGACCAGCACTGGGACGGACAGGGGCACAATCACTTTCCAGAGGATTTGCCAGCTGTTGGCCCCGTCCAGCACAGCAGCTTCTTCCAGTTCATTGGGGATGCCCATAAAAAATTGCCTGAGCAGAAAAACCCCGAATGCCCCGGAGACCCCCGGCCAGATCAGGGCGTGGTAGGTGTCAATCCAGTTCAGCTGGATCATCATGATGTAACTGGGAATCAGGGTCACGATGCCGGGCACCATCATGGAAGAAATCACAAACCAGAACCACAGGTCACGCCCCGGAAATTGCATGCGGGCCAGAGGGTAAGCAGCAAGCAAGCAAAATAGCACATGCATGAAGGTGTAAGCCGCACTGGTGAACACGCTGTTCCAGGTCCAGCGCAGGATGTTGCCGTCTGGAGACATGAAAATCTCGCGGTAGTTTTCAATGGTGAAGTTTTTGGGCCACCACTGGATCGGCAAACTGATGGTGTCCGATTCGGGTTTGAAACTGGTGGACAGCATCCAGTAAATGGGCGCAAGAAACAGCAAGGCAAGGAAGCAGAGCAAGAGGAATCTGGGGATTTGCCTCGGGATGCGGCGCTTTCTGGCCTGAGGCAAGTTGGGGGCAGACTGGGTGGTCATTTTTTGCCTTTCCGCAGATCACGGGTCTGCAACCAGAACTGGAAAGCGGTGAACACCAGCATCAGCACCCCGAACACAAAGGACATCGCGGCAGCACTGGAAAACTGGTTGTTGGAGAAAGCCTCCTCGGTGATGTACATAATCACACTCTGGGTGGAACGGGTGGGTCCCCCTCCGGTGATCAGTTGAGGCTGCCCGAACAACTGGAACGACCCGAGCACGGTGGTCACCACCACGAACAAGGTGGTCGCAGACAGGTTGGGCCAAGTGATAAAACGGAATTGCTGCCAGTTGGTGGCACCATCCAGTTCAGCAGCTTCGTAGATGGCTTTGGGGATGTTGTTCATGGCGGCGAGGTACAGGGTCATGTTGAAACCGATGGTCCACCAAACGGTGCCCACCACAATCGGCACCCATGCCCAACCTTCACTGGTCAGAAATGGAATGGGAGGCAGTTTCAGGTACTCGGTCAGGATGATGTTCACCAGACCGCTCTGGTTTTCAAAAAGCCACTTCCAGAGGATCCCCATCACCGAAACCGAGAGGATGCCAGGCATGAAAAAGATGGAGCGGAAAAAAGCCCGGCCAAAAATGGGTTTGAACAGGAGCACTGCCAGTCCGATGGAGGTGCCCACCAAGAGGGGCACACTGATCACCGTGAACAGGGTGGTGTTCACAAAGGTCTTCCAGAAGAACTCGCTTTGTGGGGTGCCAGCCTTGAACAGGTTGGCATAAAATTCCAGACCCACGAAGGGCTGGCTTTCCAAAAGGGGATCCCAGCGGTGCATGCTGATGTACAGTCCATAAAAGACCGGGAAAACAATGAACCCGAGGAAGAAAATGGCATGGGGCAGCAGGTAGAGCCACGGCACAATGGGATGGGTGTTGTTGTGGGTCATTTTCCGGCTGCGTTTTTTGGGAAGTGCAGTGTTGCTGGTCATGTCACTCATGGGGCTCTCCTTCAAAAGCTGGCCTGACCAGCACGGTGCCGGTCAGGCCAGGGAGAGGTTTACTGGAGGGTTTTTCTGGCCTGATCGATTTGCTTGTTGGCTTCGTTCATGCCGTCTTCCAGAGCGTCTTTGACGGTTTTCTTGCCAAGGATGGCGGCCTCTACAGCAGCATCCCATGCACCGCGCACCTGACCGACCCAGGGGTAACCAGAGGTGGCGTACACGTTGGGCAAGCCTTCAAACAGTCCAGAGATGGGGTTGTTGTCGTAGGACTTGTCGCTGGCGACTTTGGCCTGTGTGGGGAGACCTCCGGCCTGTGTCCAGAACAGGTTCTGGGCGGGCTGGGTCATCCAGCCGATGAATTCCAGAGCGGCCAGACGCTTGTTTTTGTCGTAGTTGGCGCGCTGTTTGGGCAGGGTGAGGTGGCTGCTTCCGCCCCATGCGGCTTTCATCTTGGTGCCCAGTTGGGGGAAGGGGGCAATCCCGAAGTTCAGGCCATCCTGACCTTTGTACTGTTCGAGCATCCACACGCCGTTGAAGTTGAAGCAGGTTTTGCCCTGACGGAAGGCATTGATTTCGCTCTGCTCGGTGGCGTTGGCAGGTGAAGTCTGGTACTTGTTGATCTGGTCAACCAGAAACTGAATGGCTTCCTGACCTGCAGGGGTGGCAAAAGCGGCATTCAGGTCTTTGTCCACAAGGTTCACACCGTTCTGGCGCAGCACCGAGTAGGCGATGGTTCCACCCATCCAGCCGTTGACCACACCGTTGCCCCAGGTTTGCAGGTTTTTGGGGTCAAATCCAGCTTCGCCGGGGTTCTTGCCGCCTTTGTCCACGGTGCAGGCTTTGGCAGCAGCAAGGAATTCTGCACGGTTGGTGGGCACTTTGCTGATGCCGTACTTCTTCATCAGGTCTTTGTTGTAGTACATCGCCAGAGCAACCGAGTGGATGGGCACCCCGTAACTGCGTCCTTTGTAATCGGCGGTTTTCCAGAGCGGCTGGTAGAAGCTGGCTTTGTTGATGCCACCTGCTTTGAGGTCTGCTGCAGTCAGGGGGGTCACGGCACCACGGGCCACAAATCCGGTGATCTGGTCTTCGTTGATGACCACCACGTCAGGGGCGCGTCCAGAGGCCACCAGAGGGGCAAGTTGCTGCCAGGTGGTGCCCCAGGGCTGGGCTTGCGCTTTGACTTCGATGTTGGGGTGGGCTTCGTTGAACTTCTTGACCAGTTGCTCCATGATCGGGCGGTCCGGTCCGGTGAAGCCGTGGAGGTAGGTGATTTCCACTTTGGGTCCGGTGTATTCAGCATGGGCGGTGGATGCAGCAGCGAGGGCCAGAATCAGGGTCAGGGGTTTCAGGTTCATGCTTTCCTCCTAGAAAGTTTCTTTACCACCAGCTTGTGGATGTTCCGTGACGGGAACCTTCAGGCCAGTGAATCCGAACGGGTCTGGGTTTGCTCTGGGTTGCTCTGGGGCTGTTTTTTCAGCCATCGGTGGGAGTACTGCATCTCGTTGGGGTGAGGGTGCACCATCTTGTTGCCTTTGTTGGCTTTTGCAAAGCGTTCCATATCGGCTTTGGGGGTGCGGTCCATGGTCAGAATGCCGTTGATTTCCTGAAAGGTGTCCGTCAGCTGGGTGTAACAGAACCCAGAGAGCACCGGACTGTCGTGCACCGCGGCCAGCAGTTTCTCGTACCGCTCGATGAAGTCTTCACTGGTCTGTGCGGTGCTGTACCCCCAGCCTTCTTGAGGGGTGGCGGTGTAAGCAATTCCGCCAAACTCGGTGAGCATGTAAGGTTGCTTTTCAAGCGGGCAGTCTCCGACCAGCAGTTGTCTGCGTCCGGGCATGAATTTGCGGGCACCCTGTGGGTTCAGGGCTTCTGCACTGTAATTCTGGCGGATCACCTCTGGACGGGCTTCATAGTCATGGATGGAGAAAATGTCAGTGATCACATGCTCCCAGCCATCGTTGCCAATCACCGGGCGGGTGGGGTCGATGGAACGGGTCAGGTGGTACAGGGCTTTGACAAACTGCCGTTGCTCCTCCACGAGAGGAAGGTCTGGCACCCCCCACGATTCATTGAAGGTGACCCACGCAACCACGCAAGGATGGGAGCGGTCCCGGTCCAGCACTTCCAGCCATTCGCGGGTGACGTGCTGAACCACCTCTGGGGAGAAGGTGTAAGGGCTGGGCATTTCGGTCCAGACCAAGAGGCCCAGATGATCGGCCTGAAAAAGGTAGCGGGGGTCTTCGATTTTCTGGTGTTTGCGCACCCCATTGAAGCCCAGCTTTTTGGTGAGCTCCACATCCCGGCGCAGTTCTTCCAGAGAGGCCGTGGCGTGGCCTTCGGTCCAGTAGCCCTGATCGAGCACCAGACGCAGGTAATAGGGTCTACCGTTCAGATAGAAGTGGTTGTCCCGGACCTCCACACTGCGCAGGGCAGTATAGGAAGACACTTGATCCAGCACCTTGCCTTGCTCATCCAGCAAGGTGATTTCAGCATCAAGCAGTTGGGGGTGCTCGGGGCTCCAGAGGAAATCGTCACGGGCATCGTCAATGCCGGGGTCGGGCAGGTGGATGGTGCGTGTGACCTGTCCTTGCTGAACCCGTGTGGTGTCTTCGGCAATCAGTTGCTCACGCAGGTAAAGCCGGACCTGCAAGCGGCATCCCTCGGCGTTTTTGACACTGGCCTGATACTGGATTTGAAAGCGCTCAACATTGGCGGTCCAGTGCAGCTTTTCCAACCTTTGGACTGGAACTTTCTCCAACCAGACAGTGCGCCAGATCCCGGTGGTGCGTGGGTACCAGATGGAGTGGGCCTGGTCGAGCCAGTCCTGTTTGCCTCTGGGAATGCGCAGGTCGGTGGGGAAATCACAAGCCTGCACCACGATGTCCAGCATGGTTTCGTGGGCGTGTTCGGTGATGTCGAAGGAAAAAGGGGTGTACCCTCCGATGTGTTCACCTGCGTAATGTCCAGAGACCCACACTTTTGCATGGTGGTCCACTGCGCCGAAATGCAGCACCAGACGTTCATTGTCCTGAGGAACCAGATGCTCAGGGAGGGTCAGGCTGGTGCGGTACCACACCTGCTGGTGTGGGCTTTCGTCTTGCACACCAGAGCGGGGAGACTCGGGGCTGTAAGGGACCAGAATGTTTTGAGAAAATTCGAGGGTTTCAGGAGGGTGGATGCCCAGTTCGTTTTGCGAACTGAATTGCCACCATCCATCCAGAGGGACCCATGTGGCACGCTGAAATTGCGGCCTCGGGTGCAAAGCATCTAAGGGCATGGCTACACCTGCTGCATGAGGAGAGGTTTGTGGTTTGCTGTCTTGCCCCTTAATACTAACAACTTTTTTTATTTCTTGTCAACATCTTTGAAAGTTTCAAAACTGGACTGCGTTCATGCTTGCGTCGAACAAACAGCATGCTTTCAGGGCTGCCCCTCCTCACCCCTCAAGAAGTATTTGTGTAAAATTACTTTTTCAAATCAAGCTTTCAGAAAACGGTTTTTCTCATGATTTCAGTCTCGACTCATCTTCTTGGGTCACTGCTACAATCACAGCTTTCACAACTTTCGATCAAGCCCTGCTTTCTGTACCATCAACTGAGCCCCACCTGAGGAAAAAACAACAATTTCTGCAATGTTGCAAAATCATCATCAAAGTTGTTAGAATTGAACCCATCTTCCCCTCCAAAGGAGCACAGATGGGCATCTCTGGAAACCGCGTCCTGTACATTGATGGAGATTCATCTCTGCCTGTCCTCAAAGCCCTGGCTTCAGACACCAGACTGTTGATCCTCAGCTTGCTTTCCCACAACCCCATGAACATCAGCGAACTTGCAGAGGCGATGGGATTGCCCCACTCGACGGTGAATTTCAACCTGAACCAGTTGCAAGAGGCCGGTCTGATCAGCGTGCAGTACGAGCCCGGCTCCCGAGGGTCTCAGAAACTGTGTGCCAAGAAATACGACGAGATCATCCTGCGCCTGCCCGGAGCCAACGTTGCCGCAGAAACCGACACCGTGACGGTCTCCATGCCCATCGGGAATTACCGCAACTTTGAAGTCAAACCCACCTGCGGTCTGGCCAGTGAAAGCAAAATCATCGGCATGTTCGATGATCCACGCAGTTTTTTCGAGCCAGACCATGTGTATGCCCAGATTCTGTGGTTTGGAGAAGGCTTTGTGGAATATGCCTTCCCCAACAACCTGCCTTATGGGTCGGTGGCGCAATCTCTGGTGCTCTCCATGGAGATCTGCTCAGAAGCCCCCCAGTACGATCCCGACTGGCCCAGTGACATCACCCTCTGGCTCAATGACATCGAAATCGGGACATGGACCAGCCCCGGTGATTTCGGGGGCACCCGAGGCCGTCTGACCCCTGCATGGTGGCTGGAAGACCAGACCATGTATGGCCTCCTGAAGCACTGGCAGGTCACCGAAGAAGGCAGCTTCATCGATGGAGAAAAGCTGTCTGGCGTAACGCTGGCAGACCTGAACCTCGGGTCCAAAAACCACATCAAAGTCAAAATTGGGGTCAAGGACGATGCACGGCACAAAGGCGGAGTCAACCTGTTTGGCCGGAAATTCGGCAATTACGAGCAGGATCTGGTGATGCGGATGGCCTACCGTTTCCCGCAAGACAAGCCCAGAGTCAAAGTCCGCTGAAAAGCCACCACAAACTTCCAAACATCTGAAGCAGGGTGAACACCCTGCTTTTTGCGTGCCCACTTGACCACTTGATTCCATTTGACAATTAACAAATTTTCTTGTTAATATTCGAGCCACCTCCAGAACCCCATTCAGCGAAAACACCCTTTTCGTTTTCCTTCCTCTTGAACTTGAGCACCCGAGCTTGAGGGGTCCTTTTTCATGCATGTGTTTTTGACGGAACGAATCCTCTGGATGTACACAAGGAGTTCCATGAAAAATCCGATGTTCAAAACACAAGTCACCCTGCTGTTGTGGTCCGGCCTGTTGATGGGCTGTTCCTCTGGCCCCTCTTCCCTGCCAGAGGTCAAACCTCAGGCCCAGCTTTCCATTCAGAATGCCGACCCGAGCGTGATCCGGGTGGGCAGCACCTACCACTCTGTGGAGTCCGATGGCAAACTGATTTTTGTGCGTTCAGCCAGTTCGGTTGCAGGTCTGGCAAGTGCCACAAGACAACAGGTCTGGAGCAACCCCAACAACATCCCCGAGATCTGGGCCCCTGAGATCATCAAGGATGGGACCACCCACTACATTTACTTTGCAGGAGGCGCTGGGGCAAACCACCGGATGTATTTCATCCAGTCGCAAAACCCCACCTCGGGGTATTCAGCAGCCACCCAGATGGCGTTGCCGGGCAACCAGTGGGCCATTGATGGGGTTCCGTTCAAATACAACAACCAGTGGTGGTTTGTGTGGTCCGGCTGGGAGAGAACTTTTGCTGCCGGAGAACAACAGGAACAGACCCTGTATCTGGCCAGAATGACCAATCCCACCACCGTGACCGGAAACCGTTTCGTGATTTCCCAGCCCAGAGAAAGCTGGGAGAGGGTGGATGGCTGGCACCCCTCGTGGGTCAATGAAGGACCTCAGCCCATCATGGATCCTTCAGGCCAACTGCACATCGTGTACTCTGCCAACGGAAGCTGGGATGTGAACTACTGTCTTGCAGACCTGCGTTTGCGTGCCGGAGGGGATCCCTCTTACGTGTGGGACTGGTACAAATCCAATGGCTGCCTGTTTTCCAGCAATGCGCCGATGATGGCCGGATGGGACCCCACCCTGTATGCCAAAGGGGTTGGACACCACTCGTTTGTGCTGCTCAATGGAGACATCAACACCAGCCCACCCGCAGGCAGCAGTTTTCCTCTGGCCTACCACGGGGTGCCCAAAAACAGCTTCCCGAGCAACTTCTGGGCCGGGCGGTTCTGGTACTCGGGCAGCTTCATGTGGTGGGGCAACACCACCTACACCCGGGGTTCTGCCAGCAACACCGGATGGAGCCTGAAGTTCTTCGAGTGAATCCGTGACCTGAAAAAAGGAGCAGAAACCGCTCTCTGGGTCTCTGCTCCTTTCGCCTGAGGTTTGCTTCAAAGGGGCTTTGCCAGAAATCCACTTTTGGGATGCATTTCCAGCCGTCCAAAAGCGTACTCAGGGTCATGCGGAGGAGCGAGAATGGCCCCTTTTTCAAACCACTCGGGGAAAAAGCGCTTGCGGGTTTCCAGAGTGGTCACCGGGTACAGGTCATAACCCATCACATAAGGGTACGGGGCGTGGACCAGAGTGGGCAGCAAATCTGCCGTGTAAACCAGCATTTGGCCTTCGGATTCCAGCACCACCGCCTGTTGCCCAAGGTTGTGCCCGGGAATTTGCACCACCTTGATGCCGTTCAGGATTTCGGTGTCTCCATCCAGCACATCAAACAAACCTGCCTCTTCGATGGGGGCCACGTACTGCTCGGTGTAATAAGAGGCGCGGTTGCGTTCATGGCGGTGGTGGGCATCGTGCAACTCCTGTTTTTGCACAAGGTATCTGGCGTTTGGAAACGCAGGTTTGCCTTCCAGCACATTGCGTCCAGCATGGTCAAAATGCAGGTGGGTGTTGATGACCAGATGGATGTCCGTGCGGTCCAAGCCCAGCTGCCTCAAACCTTCGAAGATGGTGCTGTCCCGTTCCAGACTGAACATGCTCTGGAATTTTTCGTCCCCTTCCCACATGCCGGTTTCAATCAGGATGTTTTTTCCTGAGGTCTGAACCAGCAAAGGGTTGATCCTCAGGGCAATGCGGTTCAGGTCATCGGAGGGGGTCAGTTTGGTCCAGAGCACCTTGGGAACCGTGCCGAACATGGCACCGCCATCCAGTCTGAATTTGCCATCGGTCAAGGAGGTGACCCGCATGTCACCGATTTTCAGTTGTTTGAGCCACATGGGCATAACATAACATGACATCACATGGCCTCGGGACATTCTCCCCCACCCTGTCCGGGGCAAACCTCACTTTGAAACCCTTCACGGACAGGTAAAGTGAAAGGGATGCGCGACACTCTGGTCATCAACTGTGGAAGTTCTTCTTTAAAATTCGCCTTGATTCGCAGTGCGACTCAGGAAACGCTGGCCAGTGGTCTGGCCGAAAAACTCTTTGAACCCGAGCCCGTCTTGACCGTGAAACATGCAGGTGCAAAAGAAACGGTCAAGCTCTCGGGTCAGGGACACAGCATTGCCATGCAGGGCATTCTGGACGCTTTAAACACCAGAGGTTTGCTCTCGGAGGTGGCCAATGTGGGGCACCGGGTGGTGCACGGTGGAGAATTCTTCAAATCCGCCACCGTGATCAATGAAAAGGTGCTGGAGGCCATCGAGCAGTGCATTCCTCTGGCACCCCTCCACAACCCGGCCAACCTGCTGGGCATCCAGAGCGCCATGGAAGCCTTTCCGGACCTGCCCCATGTGGCGGTCTTTGACACGGCCTTCCACCAGACCATGCCCGAGCACGCTTACCGTTATGCAGTGCCTTCCAGCCTGTACCGCGAACATGGGGTCCGTCGTTACGGGTTTCACGGCACCAGTCACCAGTACGTGACCGGACGTGCCGCTGAACTGCTGGGCAAACCTCTGGCAGACACCTGCCTGATCAGTGCCCATCTGGGCAACGGATGCTCGATCACTGCCGTCAAAGGTGGGAAAAGCGTGGACACCAGCATGGGCATGACCCCTCTGGAAGGTCTGGTGATGGGCACCCGTTCTGGAGACATCGATCCCAATTTGCACCAGTTCATGGCGCAGGCTTTGAACCTCAATGTGGATCAGGTGACCGACCTCCTCAACAAAAAGAGCGGTCTGCTGGGCCTGAGTGAACGGTCCAACGACATGCGGGAACTCGAAGAGGCCCGTCAGGCAGGACATGCTGGTGCAACACTGGCCATTGAGGTGTTCTGTTACCGTCTGGCCCGCTATGTGGCAGCCATGGCGGTTCCACTGGGCCGCATCGATGCCCTGATTTTCACAGGAGGCATCGGAGAAAACAGTCGTTTTGTGAGGGAAAACACCCTCCGCCATCTGGGCATTTTTGGCTTTGAACTGGATGCAGAACGCAACCAGAGCATGGTCGGGGGCCCGTCCGGCCAGATCACCACAGACCGTGGACCTGTGGCTCTGGTGGTGGGCACCAACGAAGAGCTGATGATCGCCCTGCAAACAGAAAAGGTGCTGTCATGAAAACCATTTTTGTGGCCCCAGTTGGGCAACAGGTGGGCCTGTCCACCACTGCTCTGGGTCTGGTGCGGGCTTTGCAACGGGCGTCTCTGAAGGTGGGTTTTTGCAAACCCATCGCGCAGGACCACGCCAGTCTGGACCGCAGCGTGCACTTCGCCAAAGAGAACTGCAACCTGCACGCCCCGGCTCCCATCAATCTAGACCGGGCCGAGATGTTCCTCGGGCAACATCAGGAAGATGCCCTGATGGAAGAAGTGGTCAGCGTGTTTCAGAAAGCCGCTGAAGGGGCAGATGTGGTGGTGGTGGAGGGTCTGGCCATCACAGGCAAAAACCCTTACGCCCACCAACTGAATGTGTCCATGGCCCGCAACCTCGGGGCCGACACCGTGCTGGTGGCCACTCTGGCAGGCAATCCCACTTTTGAACTGGCCGACCAGCTGGAAATCACCGCCCACGATTTTGCCAGTTCAAGCAGGCAAGCTCTGGCCGGGTACGTGCTGAACTTTGCCCTTCCAGACACCGACGTGATGAAACTGATGCACGACCTGCGCACCCATTCCGAGCTGCTGGAACACCTGCCTTTGCTGGGCATCATCCACCGCAATGCAGAACTGGCTTCCCCGAGAACCTGGGATGTGGCGCAGCACCTGCATGCCCGGATCCTCAATCAGGGGCACATGAAAATGCGGCGGGTTCGGGCCAACATGGTTTCGGCCCGTTCGGTGAACCGCATTGTGGATTTGTTCAAGCCCGGTACGCTGGTGGTGGTGCCCGGCGACCGTGAAGACGTGATCATGGCCACCAGTCTGGCCAGTTTGAACGGGATTCCTCTGGCTGGCATGCTGATCACCTGCGGAGAGATGCCCGATGAAAGCATCCTGCGCCTGTGCCGTCCGGCCCTGAATTCGGATTTGCCGGTGATGCTGGTGGATTCCAACAGCTACCACACCTCCAATTTGCTGAACCAGATGGACCCTCAAGTGCCTCTGGACGATCTGGAACGCATGGAGCAGGTGCTGGATTTTGTGGCCGACCGTCTGGACACCGGCCACCTCAAGCAGAACATCCACATCACCCATGAACGCAAAATGCCTCCTCCAGCTTTCCGGTACGAACTGATCCAGAAAGCCAGAGCTGCCCGCAAACGCATTGTCTTGCCCGAGGGGGACGAACCCCGCACCGTCCGGGCTGCAGTGCTGTGCCACGAGAAAGGCATTGCCGAGTGCATTTTGCTGGCGAAACCTGAAACAGTCCATCAGGTTGCAGAAGCACAAGGTTTGCACGTTCCAGACAGCCTGAAAATTGTGGATCCTGCCAGTGTGCGTGGTCGGTATGTGGCCCCTCTGGTGGAACTCCGCAAGCACAAGGGCCTCACCGAGTCCATGGCCGAGCAGCAACTGGAAGACAACGTGGTGCTGGGCACCATGATGCTGGCTCTGGGTGAGGTGGATGGTCTGGTGAGTGGAGCCGTGCACACCACCGCCAACACCATCCGTCCGGCCCTGCAACTGATCAAGACCGCCCCGAGTGCCCGCATCGTGTCCAGTGTGTTTTTCATGCTGATGCCCGAACAGGTGCTGGTGTATGGGGATTGCGCTGTGAACCCCAACCCGACCGCTGAAGAACTGGCAGACATTGCCATCCAGTCTGCAGATTCGGCGGCGGCTTTTGGCATCACCCCGAGGGTCGCCATGATCAGTTACTCGACGGGAACCTCCGGGGCTGGAGACGATGTGGAGAAAGTCCGTCATGCCACGGAAATCGCCAAATCCAAGCGTCCAGATCTGGTGATCGATGGACCCATGCAATACGACGCTGCGAGTGTGGCGAGTGTGGGTGCACAAAAAGCACCGGGAAGCCCGGTTGCAGGCAAAGCCACCGTGTTCATTTTCCCTGATCTGAACACCGGAAACACCACCTACAAGGCCGTTCAGCGCAGTGCCAACGTGGTCAGTGTGGGTCCGATGTTGCAGGGTCTGCGCAAGCCCGTCAATGACCTTTCCAGAGGGGCTCTGGTCGATGACATCGTCTATACCATTGCCTTAACTGCGATCCAGTCCACACAGGTGCAGTAATTTTCGTGCAGGATTGTGTCCCCGGACCTCAACATCCGGGGGCTTTTTGATTGAATTGGGCTTTTTGCCCGTGACGGCCATCACTGCATTCATGGTTTTGTAAGGGTTTCCCCTATACAATTGACCCATAACCACAACTTCAGCAAGGAGAGATGGACCATGACCAAATACACGCACACCGAGCGGTTGAACTGTGATCCCAGCGCCCTCTGGCAGGTCATCACCGACGTTGCCCACTGGAGCATGTGGGATCCCGAGGTGGAGAGCGCACAACTCGAAGGCCTTTTCAGACTTGGCACAAAAGGAACGATCAAACACAAAAATGGCGCCTCAAGCAAGTTTTCTGTGTTGATGTGTGATGTTGGACAGAGCTACATCATCTCCACGACCCTTGCTCTGGGGGTGGAGATGCTGACCAAACGCACCTGGGAAAAACAGGGCAATGACCTGCTGTTCACCACCGAAATCACCCTGATCGGACCGATGGCCCCCATCTTCATGCGCATGCGCAAGGACGGCCTGAGCCACAACATCCCTGCAGGGATGCAAGCCATCAAAACCATGGTGGAGCCCAAAGTCAAAGAGAACCTTGGCTTTGCTGGAGACAGCAAACGCGGCACAGCCTACTGAGACCGTCCTTCGTCTGTCCCTCCTGCCGAAGTTCGCATGTGTTGGCCCGGTTGCAAAACCGGGTCTGTTTTTTGCACCCTTTTGCGCCAGAGTACGGGTTTGGTTGCATTCTTGAGGACAGACTGTGGATAGACTGGCTCTGTCATGAAACACCAGAATGCACTTGTCACCGGAGCATCCAAAGGCATTGGATACAGTGTTGCACAAACCCTTCTCAAAGCCGGACTGAACGTCACCATCACGGCACGCAATGCAGAAGAACTGCAAGCCGCAGCCGCCTCTCTGGGCCATCCCGAGAAAGTGCTGGCCGTGCCTGCCGATGCCAGAGACGCCCAGCAACTCCAAGACGCCGTGCAGGCCCATCTGGAAAAATTTGGGGCTCTGGATGTGGTGGTCGCCAACGCCGGTGTGGGCGTGTTCAAACCCGTGCAGGACCTGAGCATCGAAGACTGGCACAAGGTCATTGACACCAACCTGACCGGGGTGTTTTACACCCTGAAAGCCAGCGTGGAGGCCCTGAGCAAAACACAGGGGTACTTCATCACCATTTCCAGCCTGGCAGGGAAAAATCCTTTTGCAGGTGGGGCTGCGTACAACGCCAGCAAATTTGGTCTGAACGGGTTCACCGAAGCGGCCATGCTGGACTTGCGGGCTCTGGGCATCAAAGCCACCCAGATCATGCCCGGAAGTGTGGCCACCCACTTCAACAACCACACCCCCAACGCACAGGACAGTTGGAAAATCCAACCCGAGGACATCGCCCAGATCGTGCAAGACCTGCTGGAGATGCCCGAGCGCACCCTGCCTTCACGGGTAGAGGTCAGACCCAGCCAGCCCAAGAAAGGCTGACAGCATTTCAAGCAATTGACGGAAGAACCAAAAACCCTAGATCTGGAAAGGGTTTTTCAAAGCAGGAGGATTCGGTTGAATCCTCCTGCTTCACGGATCAGCACAAGATTTCGTAACAAACAAGCAAAATTACGCTTGATTTGGAAAGTGTTTCATACAACCCGGCTTCTTTGCTGTTTTTTGCTCTTATGCTGGAGTAACAGTTTAGTAAACAGCAGGGGAGCAACATGCAACGTCAAAGCTTGAATGGCACATGGCAGTTTCGTCAGGTGGGCAGCACAGAATGGATGCCCGCCACCGTTCCCGGAGGGGTCCACACCGACCTGCTCGCTCTGGGCAAAATTCCCGATCCCTTTGTGGGCACCCACGAGAAAGATGTGGCGTGGGTTGCAGAAACCAACTGGGAATACCGTTTTTCTTTTATTGCCAGCAAACCCGAGGCAGGAAGCCGCTCTTTTCTGGTCTTTGAAGGGCTGGACACCCTCGCAGAAGTGACCCTGAACAGCCAGAAACTGCTGGACGCAGACAACATGTTCCGCACCTACCGGCTGGATGTCTCGGATCTGCTTCAAGGCAAAAATGCTTTGCATGTGCTGTTCAAGGCACCCATGCCCTTTGTGCGAGAGGCCAAAGCCACCAGACCCGGCGTCTTTGAAAGCGCCACCCTGCGCAAAGCCCCGAGCCACTTCGGCTGGGACTGGGGTCCGGTGCTGCCCACCATCGGGGTCTGGAAAAAGGTGATGCTCGAAACCCACCAGCAAGCCCGACTGGACGATGTGCACATCCAGCAAAACCATCAGGACGGTCAGGTTCAGTTGCATCTGAAAGTGCAAGTGGAGCAGTGGGGCACCCTTCCCCTCCAAACCAAGGTCAAGGTGCTGGATCCACAGGGACAACTTGAACATGAAGGGTCGGCTCTGGTGGGCGCAGATGGCACCGTGCACCTCAGTTTCCCCACCGCCAAACCAGAGCTCTGGTGGCCCAATGGGTATGGTGCACAGCCCCTGTACACCCTTGAAACCGAACTGGTCTCTGGAAAAACCATGCTGGATCAGCGAACCCAGAAAGTCGGCCTGAGGACCATTGAAGTCAAGCAAATTCCAGATGCCTACGGCCGCTCTTTCACCTTCTTTGTGAACGGCATCGAAGTGTTCTGCAAAGGCAGCAACTGGATTCCCGCAGATTCTTTTCCCACCCGCATCACCGCCAGTCAGGAACGCAACCTACTGGAATCTGCAGTGGCCTCCCACCAGAACATGATCCGTGTCTGGGGAGGAGGGTACTACGAGTCAGACAGTTTTTATGACCTCTGTGATGAACTGGGCCTCTTGGTCTGGCAGGATTTGATTTTCGCCTGCAACATCTACCCTGTCCATGAAGAAGCCTTCCTGAACAGCGTCAAACTGGAACTGCAAGACAACCTGAAACGCCTCAGGAACCGCACCTGCATTGCCCTCTGGTGCGGAGACAACGAGCAGGAAATGGGCTGGGAATGGTGGGGATGGGACACCCCCGAGCGCACCCACCTGAAAGAAGCATACAAGCAGTTCATTTACCGCCTTTTGCCCGAGTGGGTGGGTCAGGAAGACCCCACACGCCTGTTCTGGCCCTCCTCCCCTTCCAGTCACCTGCCCATTGTGCAAGCCAACGGAGCAGATCAGGGCGACATGCACTACTGGGATGTCTGGCACAAAGGGGCTCCATTTTCAGCGTACCGCACACAGTTTCCACGCTTCATGTCCGAGTTTGGCTTTCAGTCTTTGCCCCCCATGAAAACCATTGACACCTTTGCAGGGCCAGAAGACCACAACATCACCTCAGAAGTGATGGAACACCACCAGAAAAGCCACATCGGCAACGGTCTGATTGTGAAGCAAATGCTGGAGCACTTCAAATTGCCCACCTCCTTTGCCAAACTGGTGTACCTCAGCATGGTCTTGCAGGCCGAAGGGGTGCGTTACGGGGTGGAGCACTGGAGGCGCAACCGCCACCGGGTTTCCGGCACCCTGTACTGGCAACTGAACGACTGCTGGCCGGTGGCCTCATGGGCCAGTCTGGACCATTACGGACGCTGGAAAGCCCTGCACTACGCTGCCAAACGCTTTTACGCTCCACTGCTGCTTTCTCTGGAAGACCATCCAGACCGCATTGATCTGCACGTCACTTCGGACCGGGTGCAGGACCAGACCATCGAAGTGCGCTGGAGTTTTGAAACCCTTTCCGGCGAAGCCCTCTCCAGAGGCAGCCTGAAAACCACCGCTCTGGCCCTGAAAGACACACTGGTTCACAGCCTTCCTTTGCAAGGTGAAGCTGGAAAAACCGTGCTGGTGGTGGAACTCTGGCAAAACGAACTGCTGCAAACGCAGGTGATGCCCTTCAGCCTCGACAAGCACATGAAATATGACCGCCCCCAGATCGTTGCAGAGGTCAAAACCGAAGGCAGCACTGCAGAACTGACCCTCACCTCACAGACCTTGGCCCGCTTTGTGGAACTGGATTTCAAGCATGCCGATGTGGTCTTCTCAGACAACTATCTGGACCTGCCCGCCCACCGTCCCAGAGTGATCACCTTCGCATTGCCCGAAGGCTGGACCCGCAAAGACGTGCAGCGCAACCTCTCGATTCAGACGCTGTTTGGGTCTTATCAGTTGGATGAATTCCCTCAGAAAACCCTGTCTTGAGTTTGAGTTTACAGTTCACAGTAGACAGCGAGAAAGAGCGCCAAAAGGCGCTCTTTGTTTTTCTCTGGCTGTTCAAGCGCTCTGCCCTATGTGCTCGGCATCCTTCTTTCTGCTTTTTGCCCTCGGCACTCGGCTCTGGGCACTCGGCATAGAGCCTTCAGCCTTCAGCCTTCTGCAAAAAAATCTCCTCCACCCGGTCCTGATGGGCCACAATCGCTCTGGACGCCATGCCCAGAAAAAATCCGGTTTCCACCACCCCGAGGGTGCCTTTGAGGTTGCGCTCCAGCGTGACTGGATCGGGATTCTCAAACCAGAGGTCTGCAATGAAGTTGCCGTTGTCGGTGACCAGCAATTCGCCGTTTTTCTCTCGCAGTTTGGGGTTGCCGTACTGCTCAAGGCGTTTCAGGGTGCTCTGGACCCCAAACTGGACCACCTCGACGGGAACGGGTGCTTTCTGGCCCAAGTGGGACACCAGTTTGGTGTGATCGGCAATCACGATGAAGGTTTTGGCCTGAATTTCCACCACTTTTTCGCGCAGCAGGGCAGCCCCGAGGCCTTTGATCAGGTTCAACTCTGGGGAAATCTCGTCTGCACCGTCAATGGCAACGTCCAGAGGGGTGGGATCAAGGTCAAGCACGGTGATGCCGTTCTCACGGGCAAGGCGTTCGCTTTCAATGCTGGTCGCCACGGTCACGATGTCTGAGAGTTCCCCTTCACGGAGTTTGCGGGCCAGTTCCAGAATGGCGTATTTGGCTGTGGAACCCGTTCCCAAGCCCACCCGCATGCCGCTCTGGATGTAACCGACGGCCTTGATGGCGGCCTGCTCTTTGAGGGCCTCAAGGCTCATTTGGATTTCTTCTCCATGTCTTTCTGGATGGTCTTCAGAACGCTCTCGGCATGCCCATCCACCTTGACGGCATACCACGCCTTAACGACGTTCCCCTCGGGGTCAATCACAAAGGTGGTGCGTTTGATGCCTTCAGAAATGTTGCCATACATGTTCTTGGTGCCCCAAGCCCCAATGCTGGTGATGTATTCGCCAGAGAGGTCAGAGAGCAGGGGGAAAGGCAGGCTGAATTTCTCTGCAAAGGCTGCGTGGCTGTCCTGATCGTCTTTGCTCAGGCCCAGCACCTGCACCCCGAGGTTTTTCAGTTCAAGGTTGTCCCGGAAATCACAGGCTTCTTTGGTGCATCCGGGGGTGTCGTCTTTGGGGTACACATAGAGCACCACATACTTGCCCCGGTAATCGGTCAGTTTGTGGGTTTTTCCCGCTTGGTCCTGCAATGCAAATTCCGGCATGGGCTGTTGGGCTTCAAGTTTTGTCACATGAATAGGTATACCACGCCTGTGGAGACAAAGCGCCGAGAGCCCAGAGCCCAGTGCCGAGGGCTTTGGTATTGCATTTCCTCTCCAGAAGCAACCTTGCTTCATCAAACATGAGCAAAAGCTTTTGTTGCTCTCGGCCCTCGGCTCTCGGCAATCTGTTTTATCCTCGGCTCTCGGCCATCACACAGGCTCCAGCACCCTTTCCATCCGGCTTCCATGGGGCACAATCCCATCCTGCATCTCTTCGGTCAGATTGAAGGTGACCGTGTGATAATGGGTGGGTGCCACACCAAAACGCCGGTTCAAGGTGCTGGGCAGGTCTCTGGGCCGAAATATCAAAGCTTCCCTGAGGAGGTCGAGGTCCGGTTCTTCCAGCAGCATCAAAGGATCACTGGAGGCAAGAAGGCCACCACACACCTGCAACAGCCTCAGGAGGGATTCGCGTTCCCGGTCCGAAAGCAGGCTGAGTTTCTGGCGGGCCAACATCACATCTGGATCCGGCATGTACCAGTGGTGCTGGTAAAAGCGGCTCAGGCAGGTTTGCAAGGTGCCTTTCAATGAGGGGGTGCTCTCGTCCCTCACCCACTGCCTGCGGGCAGACTCGTCCCAGAAAGGGGTGACATCCGGTCCGATGCGCATGGCCTCCACCAGACCCACACTCTGGGCCAGAGGGGCTCCGCACCCGAGGATGAAGGCATCTGGCGCACCTTTTTTGAAGGCTGCCAGTCCGTTGCGGTAGGCCTCGGTTCTGCTGGTGCCGTTTTGCCTGACACCCGGAAGCGCTCCAGCAAAGAGGAAATCCAGCTTGAAGTAGGTGTACCCAAAACCCCGGAAAGTGCGGGCCAGATCTTCGAGCCAGTCCAGCACTTCTTGCTGGCTGAGGTCAAGGGCGTAATACACGTTGTCCCAGTTGTCTCCAGCCTCGACCAGTTGACCGTTTTCGTCTTTCAGGAACCACTCGGGATGGGTTTTGAACAGTTCGCTGGTGGGGCTGGCAATGAATGGAGCCATCCACAGGCCAGCTTTGAAACCCAGAGCTTCGATTTTTGCTGGAATGCCCTTGACATCCCCCTGAAAGGCTGGACGGGGAAGCAACCAGTCGCCCAGATCGTTCTGGTAACCGTCATCGAGTTGAAAACAATCGAAGGGAAGCTGCAGGTCACGGGCCAGCTTTGCATTGTCCAGAAAGTCTTTTTCGGTGATGTGGCGGTAATAAGAATACCAGCTGCACCACACCCGGATTGGGGTCCGAGATGGGGACTGCATGTTGCGGGCAAATTCCTGTGAGAGGGCTTCCAGACGCTCAATCGGGTGTTCGGTCCATTCAAAGGCCACTTCCTCTGGGGCGCCGTCCACTTGCAGGGTCAAAGTCACCTGATCCTTTTCGATGCGGGCTTCCCAGCAGGTCACGCTGGTTTTGGCAGACAGGGCAAACCCGATGTAGGCCCCTTTGTCGGTGACCAGAGCAATCAGGTGGTGGCTGCGCCAGTGTCCTGCAGCGTTGGTGGGTGGAAACTGCAGGTCGTAACCCTGTTTCACCAGCACGTCCAGAATTGGGCGCACCTGGGTGTCCGTAAGGTTTCTGAGGTCTGCTGGACTCCAGCTCTGGTATCCGTTCAGGAGGATCTGGTAATCGTCCAGAGGGAGGCTCCAGCTTTTGAAACCGGTGGTCAGTCGTTCGGTGGTCATGCACGCTCCTTGAAGAAAAAAAGGGAAGCCTCTTGCCGAAGGCTCCCCCATGGAAAGGAAGAAGAGAGGTGAGGATTTACTTGAAGAGTTTGTTGACTTTCTCGTTGGCCTCTTTGAGGGCTTCAGCAGCATTGGCCTTGCCGAGATACACGTTTTCCAGCGCGGTGGTCATGATCGAGTTGATCTGGCTGGCGTTGTCGGTGATCGGGAACAGGAAGGTGGAGCCTTTGGTCTGGGTCAGTTTGGTGAAGGCGGAGACATCTGCACCGTTCTTCTTGTGGGCTGCCAGAGCGTTGCTCACCCCTTTTTTGGTGGCAGGGAACACCACTCCAAATTTGCCCACTGCGCTTTCGCAGGCTTCAGAGCCGAGGTACTTGACCCATTTCCAGACTTCGTCTTTTTTCTTGCTGCCACTCCAGATGCTGTCTGCAAGGCCGTTGAACATGCTGACGCGTTTTCCAGAGGGACCCACAGGCAGCAGGGCGAAGCCCACATCAAATTTGGCGTTTTCGATGTACCACTTGATCATCCAGCTTCCGTCGGTGGTCATGGCCCCTTTGCCTGCCACAAAGTTGGCGTTGGCACCCAGACCTTTGGTGTCCTTGTAGGGCAGCAGGTAGCCTTTTTTGAGGGCCAGATCGGTAAGCCACTGGATGGTTTCAGCCAGTTTGGGATCATCGTAATAGTATTTGGTGGCGTACAGGCCATCGTTGAACTTGAAGCCGTTGGAGACCGCCAGCCAGCTCCAGCCGGTCTGTCCGTAGGGGTTGGGGTCCCAGGGGTTGATCAGGCCGTACTGCTTCACTTTGCTCTTGTCGAAGCCCTTGGAGAGGCCGTTGTTGCCGTTCTGGTCAAGGGTCAGCTGGGCGACCAGTTTCTCAAAGGTGCCTCCATCTTTGGGGTTCCACTTGAGGTTGGACAGGGCTTTGGGATCGATCCCGGCTTTTTTCAGCATGTCCTTGTTGTAGATGATGGCCACGGTGTCCCAGTCTTTGGGCAGACCATACTGCTTCCCGTCCCTGCCCCACAGGGTGTACAGGCCTTCCAGATAGATGTCTTTCACACCGTCTTTTTTGATGTAAGGGGCGATGTCCACAATCTGGCCGTTCAGGGCGAACTCGGGGTACTTGGAGAGGTGGTTGGTGAACACATCAGGGGCGGTACCTGCCACAAACCCGGTGGTGATGCCGGTCCAGTAATCGTCCCAGCCTTTCTGGGTGATTTTGATGCTGATGTCAGGGTTGAGTTTCTGAAAGTCTCTGGCGCACTGCTGGTAAGCGGGAAGCTGACTGCTGTCCCAGAGCCAGTAATCCACCGTGGTGGCGGCGTGTGCGCTAGAGGTGAGGGCCAGAATGCTGCTGATGGTCACGAACTTTTTCATGCTTTCCTCCGGGTGTTCTTTTGCCTTTTTGGGGCGTGTTGTGTCTCCATCCAAGGGCTTGCACCACTTGAACACTGAAACCTTTGTTTGGGATGGCTCTGGTGTGGGGCTCTATTTGCCGCCACTGAAGGCGAGGGATTCGATGACCCGTTTGCCCATCACCACCAGCAGGATGAACACAGGAATGATGGAGAGAAAGGCTCCGGCCATCAGGCCTGTCCAGTCGGGTGAACCTTGTGGGGTCTGGGTCTGGAACTGTTGCAGGGCGACAGGCAGGGTGTACACACCCTCGTCTTTGCCGATCAGGTAAGGCCAGAAGAACTCGTTCCACATGCCAATGGTGGTGAGGATGCCCAGTGTTGCCAGAGGCCCCTGACTCATGGGGAGGACGATTTTCCAGAAGATCATGAAGGGGGATGCACCATCGAGCAGGGCGGCTTCTTCGGTTTCACGGGGAATGGAGAGGAAAAACTGCCTCAGGAAGAACACCGCGAAGGGGGTCATCAGGATGTAGGGGGCGACCATGCCTTGCATGGTGTTGAGCCACCCGAGGTTCTTGATGGTGATGAAGTTGGGGATGAACAGCACAATGCCGGGGATCATCATGGCGCTCAGGAACAGGGTGAAGATCTGGTCCCTGAAGGGGAATTTCAGTCGAGCGAAAGCATATGCAGCCAGAGCGGAGAAGAAGGTCTGTCCCAGCACGATCAGTCCGGTGAACACCACCGAGTTCTTGATGGCCTTGAGGAAATTCACACTCTGGCCCGAGCCTCCGGCCTTGAGGGCTTCTTCGGCGCTCACCATGCCCAGCACCCGTTTGAAGTTGTCCAGCGTGGGTTCGGAGGGCAGGATTCTGGAGGCCCCTTCAAAGAGGGTGGTGCTGGAACTCAGGGCGGTCTTCAGCACAATCCAGATGGGGAAAATGGACAGCAGGATCACGAGGGTGATGCCAAACCAGGCGAAAAACCTGTCCCATTCGAATCGCTTGTGAGGTTTTGCAGTTTGCACGGTCATGTGGGTTCCTTTCTCAGGCCAGATCCGACTGGTCGGCGCGGAAGAATTTGAGTTGCAGGAGGGTGAAAATGATCAGGATGGCGAACAGCACCATGCTCATGGCGGTGGCGTAGCCCATCTTGAAGAAAGCAAAACCGTTTTCGTAGATGTAGTACACCAGCACCTTGGTGGCATCTGCAGGTCCGCCGTTGGTGGCCACAGCCACGGTGTCAAAAATCTGGAAAGATCCGATGATGGAGGTCACGGCCACAAAAACCGTCACAGGTCTAAGAAGGGGCAGGGTGATCCTCCAGAAGGTCTGGTTTTCGCTGGCTCCGTCGATTTTGGCAGCCTCATACACACTGCGGGGGATGCTCTGGAGTCCGGCGTAGAACAAGAGGGCAGTGAATCCAGCATGCCTCCAGATGTTCACAAAAGCCACGGTGGGAAGCGCCTGATCGGTGGACACGAAAAAGTCCTGTTTTGGCAGGCCCAGAGCTTGCAACCCGGCATTGACAATGCCCAGAGAAGGGTCCAGCAGCCACAGGAACACCAGAGCCACCAGCACGTTGGACAGCAGGTAAGGCAGAATCATCAGGCCCCGAATGACGGTGCTTTTGACCACCCGGTCCATGGCCACGGCCAGCAAAATCCCCAAGAGGGTCTGGATGGGAATGTTGAGCAAAACGTATTTGAAAGTGATCCACAAGGCATTCCAGAATTTTTCGTCCTGGAAAACCTGCAGGTAATTCTCAAAACCCACGAAGGTGGGTTCCCGGAGCATGTTCCAGTCGGTGAAACTGATCCACAGTCCCCGGATGGCCGGATACAGGTAGAACAGCACAAATCCAATGAAGGCAGGCAACACAAACAAAAGGCCGGTGATGGCTTCCTGCCGGACACTGCGGTTGACCGTTCTGAAAACGGTGGGCTCGGGGGTGGCTTCGCTGGGGTTCATGGTCTCCTCCTCGGGTTGATCGATCAACCAAGTGGTCCAAAAATAAGTTGATCGATCAACTTGGCAATCCATCAACAGGCAGATCAAACAGGTCAGGGATTCAGGACGACTGGCGGACGCTCAGGGTCACAGGAAGCCAGAGGTGATCCTGCACTTCCTCTCCATCAATCATGGCCAGCAGGGCATCGATGGCCCGGTCCACCATTTCGATGTATGGCACATGCACGGTGGTCAGGGTGGGATGGGTGTACTGGGAAAACTCGATGTCATCGAAACCGGTGATGGCCACCTCCTGAGGCACGGATATGCCAGCCTCAAGCGCAGCATGCAACAAACCTATGGCCATTCTGTCGTTGGCGGCCAGAATCGCATCTGGGCGCGGGTTGAGGTTCCAGAGTTGCGAGAAAGCCTTCTTTCCACTCTCGAAAGACCAGTCTCCAAAACACAGGTGTTCCTCTGAAGCCAGAGCACCCTGTGCTTTTGCGGCTTCCAGAAAACTGCTCAGGCGCAACTCTCCAGACTGGGTGTGGTCTTCCCTGCGTCCAGCCACAAAGGCCAGACGCTTGCGACCTCTGGAGGTGAGGTGCTCCACCAGCAAACGCATTCCATCGGCATATTGAGGCATGAAGGACGGCAAATCGGTGCTTTCCTCAAAGCGGTCATAGAGCACCACCGGACGTTGCCAGTGGGAAATTTCCTCGATGATCGACTGGGGAATGCTGGGGCTCAGGAAAATCAGGCCATCCAGTCTCCCCTGCGACAGGTGGATTTTGAGTTCTTCAAAATCTGCCGGGTTTTCACGGAACACATGGTAGGTGAGCAGGCTGTAATTGGCCTGTTTAGCAGCTTTCGAAACTGCAGCTTGAATCATGTTGCGGTAGGGGTCCTGCAGGTCGAAATCTGCGACCTCGTAGAACACGCAACCCAGAGTCATGGATTTCTGCTGGCGCAAAACCCGTGCCGTGAAGTTGGGCACAAAACCCAGCTCACGGATCACCTGTTCCACCCGTTCACGGGTTTCAGGTTTGACCGCTTTTGTGTTGTTGATGATGTTGGAAACCGTCTGGTAAGACACACCAGCACGTTCCGCAACAGCACGCAAGGTGGCACGGGACACAGCTGCACACTCCTTTGGGTTTATCGGTTGAACGATCAACTTGTTTATAGCAGATCCCTGAAATCAGGTCAATGACCCTGTGGATAGAATGGTCAAATGCAGATCAAAAGACACTGAGCCACGGCCCTCTTTCTCTGCTTTTGTGCATTCGGTTCAGAGTTTCAGGTGTTTCAATTTTTTCGTTTCTTGCGCAATATCCATGTTGGAAAGCCACAGGCTCAAACGCCGACAAACTCCTCAATTTTGGCCCGAGCGTCTGGACTGCTGGTTTCGGTCTCCCCCACAATTTCACCGTCCCGCAAGAACACGATTTTGTCTGCGGCCAGAGCTGCAGCTGGATCGTGGGTGACCATCACCACCGTCCAGCCATCTTCACGCACCCCGGTTTGGAAAATCTCCAGCACCTCCCGACCGTTTTTGCTGTCGAGGTTTCCGGTGGGTTCATCGGCCAGAATCACCGATGGTCGGTTGATCAGGGCTCTGGCAATGGCCACCCGCTGGCGTTGCCCCCCTGAGAGCTCAGAAGGCCGGTTTTTCAGGCGACCAGAGAGGCCCAGACGCTGGGTCAAACCGGGCAAATGCTGGCGGGCTTCTTTGAGTTTTCCAGAGAGGTCAGAGGTGAGCAGAATGTTTTCTTCTGCACTGAGGGTGGGAATCAGTTCGAAGGTCTGAAAAATGAATCCAATGCGATCCCGCCTGAGCAAAGTCAGGGCATCGTCATTCAGGCCTCTGGTTTTCACCCCTGCAAGGGTCACTTCGCCTTCATCCGGGGTGTCCAGCAAACCCAGCAGATTGAGGAGGGTGCTCTTTCCGCTCCCAGAGGGACCCATCACCGCCACAAAACTGCTTTGATGGATTTGCAGGTCGGCTCTTTTCAGTGCGTGCACGGTTTCCACGCCAAGGGTATAACTTTTGCTGAGGCCAGAGGATTGCAAGACGACAGTCATCGGATACCATCATAAACGTGAAAAGCCCCAGAAAGTGCAGGCTGCATTGGACTCTGTCCTCCAATCAAGACCCTCCAAAGCAAAAAAGACCCTTTGCAGGGTCTTGAACACGCTCTGAACACTCAGGCTTTCTTTTTCTTCTTTTTGCGTTCTTCACGCTGTTTTTTGGCAATGTCCTGAGCAGCTTCTTCCATGGCTCCAGCCGTGGAAGAGTCCACTGCCCGCTGCAGTTCCAGCAGGGTTTCTGCAAAAAGGCCCTGCACCATGCGCTCAATGCCACGGCGCACAAATTTGAACCTCGGGACCACCGTGAACGTGAAGGTGACTTCTGCGCCACCAGGCATGGGTTTGAAAGACCACTGCTGGCTCATTTTTTCAATGAGGCCAAAAGGGCGAAGGCTCTCCAGAGACAGACGGTTTGGACCTTGCAGGTGTGTGATTTTGGTCTGGAAGGCCATGCCGCCATACTTCCACTGCAGCAAGCCTTTCATTTTGGAACCCACCTGCAATTTTTCTTCACCGTCGTACTGGAATTTTCGCAGGGATTTGTCCCAGCGCATGCGTTTCTTGGGGTCACCCACCAGACGGAACAACACATCTGGACGGGAACGAATGGGAAAGCTCTGTTTGAACTGGATCGGGTCCTGCATTGCACTACCAGTCTACTGGATTTTTCGCTGCTGCCGTGGGACTCGCGTCCAGATTCTGCATGGCCAGATCCAGAACTTCTTCAGGAACGTCCTGAACCTGACCCAGAGCCAGAAACACCAACCTGACTTTCAGGGGGGTGCAGTCTGGTCTGGCCCGCCTGACGGCTTCACGGTAAACCGCCAGCTGGGGGGCGTAATGGTGCACCGCTTGCCCCAGGTCCTCTGGGGCCAGAAAATCGGTCTTGTAATCTTCCAGAATCCAACCCTCTGGGGTTTGAAACAGCCGGTCAATGACCCCGTTCCATGTGACCTCCCCTTGCCGAAAAGCGAATGGCACTTCTGCAAGGTCTTCCAGTCTGGAAGTCCGGTCTGGGGACAGAGCATGATGGGTTTGCAGCATCTGTTGCACGGTTTCCAGAATGGAGCGGGTTTCATCGGGATTGTAAGGCCTGAGGATTTGCTGGGTTTTCAGGCGACCCATGTCCTGCACCTCAAGGTCAAAGGCAATGGCGTAATGGGTCAGGAGGCCCACCACCTTGCCGAACTCCGGGATGTCCTGCCCCGGCGGATTTGTGGTTTTCAGCATTTCCCGGTTGCGCGTGGGGGCAAGCACCATCAGAGGCGGAGGATCCACCCGGGCGGTGGCAAAATCTGCATCCAGCAGCAACTCTGGGGTTTGGACCTCCACCTCCTGAGCAGGTGTGGCCTTGCCTGTGTGAAGCAGGCGCACATCAGGCCGTTGCTGGTTGTACAAGAACTCCAACTGGAGCAACCATCCCTGTGCTTGCCCAGTCCCTCCCATGGACCCCGTCAGGATCAGGTAGTTGCGTGCACGGGTGAGGGCCACGTAAAGCAAGCGCAAATCCTCTCCCTCACGCCTGCGTTGCCAGTGCAAACGGATGCGTTCAAAAGCTTCGGTGTCTTTGAGGATCACCTCATGGGACTCGGGGTCCACCAGCACCCGACCCGAGCGGTCTCTGGGATCGTCGGACAGGTCAAACAGCACAGTGATGGGGAATTCCAGTCCCTTGGCAGCATGCACCGTCATGATCCGAACTGCACCCGAGCCACTGACCGGTTCATCCGGGTCGTTGCCGCCTTCGGCAGCCAACTTGAGGAACCGGGCGGCTCTGGCAGCATCTTCAAATCCGCGTTCGGTCAGGTCGCGCAGCAGACCTTCCAGATTGCTTCTGGCCTCTGGAGAAGCTGCGTCAATAGGAAACACCCCCAGAGCCCAGCGCAGGAAAGCCACAGGCTGTCTGGGCGCAGCCCGAATGCCTTCCAGCATCTCCAGCAACTCAGGGTGGCGCTCCAGATAGGTGTCCGTGGTGTCCAGAGGTGTGGGAGCAGGCACATTGAGGGGCGGAATTTGCCCGAGGCGGGCCAGATCCAGCAAAGACGGGTGGTATTCTGCGCGGATTCTGAGGAGCAGTCCAGCATCCAGAATCTCTGGGCGGGCGTAATAGTTTTTACCGCGTCCCAGCACAAAAGGCACCCCAAACTGCTTGAGGGCAGGTTCAAGGTACCGCAAACTGGTTCGGCGACGCACCAGAATCACCATGTCTTCCCATGGGGTCCCTCTGGCATAGATGCGACGCAACCGCAAAGCCAGATCTTCGGCCTCCTGCTTGCGGGCCAGGGCAATGCTGTCTGCTCGGGTCAAGCGCACCTCGATGGGCGTGGTCAGATCTTCGGTGTGGGCAGAGGTGACTCTGGCAGGCAAACCCAGCTCTTCAAACTCAGGAAAAAACCGCTCTGCCACCTCCGTGAAAATCCGGGCCAGTGTGGGCGGATGCCGGTAAGAAACAGTCAGGGGGGTCAGTTGCTCTGCATTCTGGTAAAGCTCCAGAAAAGCGTTCACATCTGCGTTCCTGAACGCGTAAATGCTCTGCTTGGCATCTCCCACCAGATCCACCAGAGGAATTTTCAGGGCATGCACAATGCGGGCCTGCAACGGGCTCACATCCTGAAACTCATCGATGAACACCCGCTTGAAGCGCTCATGGACCCTCTGGAGCATGTCCGGCGACTGGGTGAGCCTGTGTGCCCACTCCTCCACATCGTCAGGATCAAGGACCCGACCTGCCTGCCGTTCTCTGGTGCGTTTGGCAGCCTCCTGATACAGTTCCAGCAATTCCCTTTCCAGCACCCCATACGCCTGAAACGGAGAATAGGCCCGCTGCTTTCGCAACTCGATCAAGGTCCTGAGGGTCTCGTCGGTGCCCCACTGGGCCACCAGAGGCACCCCGGAAGACATCGGTACCGACACCGCTTCAGCAATCACCTCAAAGCAAGCCTCCTGAAACAGCAGGTGGCTTTCCAGTTCATCCTGCGCAGCAAAATCAGGATCCAGCCCGAGTCCGGGTGCATTCAGTCTCAGTAGGGTTCGAAAAAAGCCATGCAAGGTGGTGATGGTGGCTCCACGCAGCTCAGAGAGGGCTTCCAGATACAACTTTCGGTCTCTGGACACCACATCCAGATGCTTGCCCTTCTCGATGATTTCACGCAGGGCCATCTCCAGACGCAACCGCAAATCCGCTGCCCCAGAGCGTGTGAAGGTCACAATGGCCGTGCGCCTTAAGGGGGTTTGAGGAAGGCTCAGCAAAACTTCTCTCACCAGAGAGGTGGTCTTGCCGGTCCCTGCACTTGCAGACCGTGCCCGAATGCGCATGCTCACCTTAAAAAGTCATGGGCTGGCGCATGCACCCTGCGGATGGTGAATTTTTCAGCATAAGGCACACCCGATTCCTGTCCCTGACGCTTGAACTCTGCTTCGAACGCCTCATTGGGATAATTCCACTGGTAGAAATCCCGGTAAAAAGCAAAGAGCTTCAATTTGCTGTCCATGTGGGCTGTCACATCCACATGCACCACCGGGAAAGAAGCATGCTGGGTGTGGTACTGGTAAAACGTGATGGCTTTGCGGTGGGCTTCCAGCGTGTCCGTCATGCCTTCATTGATGATTTTGGGAATGCGGGCCAGCGTCAGGGCATCAAATGCAATCTTGGCCGTCATCCGGTGATCCGGGTGGGGGCTGAAATCGTCCCAGGTGATCACGGCATCGGGCTTGAACTCCGAATAGAGACGTGCCAACTGCAACGCTTCTTCGCGGCTACCGGTCATGCGGGAATCCCCCATGTCCAAAAACCGGAACTCACAGCCAATTTCCTCGGCGACCAGAGCCCCGTGTTGCCTGCGAATGGCGCGCACCTCTTCAAAGCTTTTGTCGATGTACTGGCTGGCCATTTCTCCATAGGTGGTCCAGACCAGCATCACCCGGTCTCCCCTTTGCAGGTGTTTTTTGAGGGTTCCAACACACCAGAGTTCGTCATCAGGATGGGCAAAGACGGCAAGAAGGTTCATCAGGGGTATTTTACTGCTTTCAGCAAAAGTGAGTTAAACTCACTTTTGCTTGAGCAAAGCGAATAGAAAGGTCAGGACAGCCCATTAAGGTTTAAACAACTTCTGCTGAAATCAGTAACGCAAGGACCATGGGCCGAGAGCCGAGAGCCGAGAGCATCATCGGCTGCGCATCAGAAATGATCAAGGGAAACGTCTGTGGCCCCAAATGCCATAGCCAAAGCTGTCTTGTGCCTTCAGCATTCGTCGTTCTGCCTTGGATTTTTGTGCCCTCTGCCCTAGGCCCTCGGCTTTATGCCCGCAGTTCCCCTTCAGACAAACCAGAGCGCTTGATGATCTCCTGCAACGCCTCCTCTGGGGTGCATTTGGTGTACTTGCTGAAACTCATGGTCAGGCCCTTCATGTCCTGTTCCATGACCTTGATGGGTTTGGGATGTTCACGCCATTTGATGGTCTGGGGGAAATCGATCAGGACCAGTTCATCGTCGCGCAAGAGCATGTTGTAAGCAGAGTAGTCGCCATGCACATACCCGATCTTGAGAAGACGGGCATAGAGGTTCAGGCTGTCCTCAAAGAGCTTTGCGCCGTCTTTCCATTCCAGACGCACATCACTGACCCTCGGGGCCGGTGCGTCTTCATCTCCGATGAATTCCATCAGAAGCACTTTCCCTGCCACTTCGATGGGCTCTGGAACCGGCAAACCCGCTTCAAAGAGGTCCGAAAGGAACTGAAATTCACTGCTCACCCAACTGGCCTGCTCTGGAGTGATGCCAAACTTTTTGGCGGTGGCCATGGCTTTCTTGGCCTTGTTGTTGGTGATGAAGCGGCCTTCCTGATAAAGTTCATCCCTCTGGAAAGAGCGGATTCGGGCATCCAGATAGAGTTTGGCAGCCAGCAAGCCCTTTTCAGACTCCAGCACATAAATGGTGGCTTCTTTGCCACTGTAATGTTCATAAAGCAACTCCGAGAAAAGACCTTTCTTGTGCAGGTACGCCAGAGCAGGATCGGCAAAGCCCTGATCGGTTTGTTCGGTGGCTTTGCGGTTGGTCTGGGGCTTGCGCTGTTTGCTGCGGTATTTCTCGTGGGGCGAATCAATGGGTTTCCTGGGCATTCACGAACAGTGTAGCAGAGGGAACTTGCCGGACACTGTGGGATTCCCTGAAAGAACAAAAAAAACAGCGACCCAAAGGCCGCCATTTTGAGAATTCAGGATTTTATTGCAGGAAACGGATGGTGTAAGGGTAACGGTAAAGGTTGCCCTTGTTGGCCTCTGCAACACCGATGAAGGTGGGCACCAGAGACAGCAACCACACCACGCCCATCACAGGAAGGGCTACCAAAACACCCAGACCCAGCGTCACCAGACTGAAGATGCCAGCAATCACGCCAGCAGCCCACAGGTAAATGGTCACAGAAATCTGAAAGTTCAGGACTTCCTTGCCCTGTTCATCGAGGGTTTTGTCACGGTCACGGAAGATCAACCAGGCCACCAGAGCCCCAATCACGTTTCCAAGGCTGGGCAAAATGAAAGCAGCAAGGGCCGAAAGGTGCTGGATGATGGCATAAGTCTGGTTTTCTCTGGTCAAGACACCCTGAGGGGCGTCCAAATTGGGTTGTTTCATGAAGTCACTCATGCCTTAAGATACGCAGGACCTTTTGAAAAAGTTCCAGAAGCATTTTGGCCAGTGTTCCACAACCAGTAACACGAGGGTTTTGCTGTTCAGGACAGATGATTCTCAAATCCAATAAATTCTAAATCAAGAGAAAACCTGTCTGGAACAGCATTTACAGAATTTTGAAGTTTAAAAGTGGCCTCCCATTTTTACATGAAATCCGTTTTTTGACCACCCATAGCCTAAATTTGAAATTTGTGCTATGTTTAGCCCGCAGCGTCAAACGCTGGAAATTACGTCAAGGAGTACCTCTCATGGCTGAAAAAATTGCCAAAACCCAACTGATCGACATCGTCGCCAGCAAGACCAAACTCAGCAAAAAGGACGCCGGAGAAGCCATTTCTGTTGCTCTGGACGCCATCATTGAATCCCTCAAAGAAGGCAAAAGCGTGGGCCTGCCCGGACTGGGCACCCTGTCCGTGACCGCCACCAAAGAGCGTCAGGGCGTGCGTCCCGGCACCAAAGAGCGCATCACCATTCCCTCCGGGAAGAAGATCCGCTTCAAAGTGGCCACCACCCTCAAAGACGAACTCTAAGATTTTGTGATTGTCAGGAACGGGAGAAATCCCGTTCTTTTTTGTTGGAACGAGGGTTTGCCGAGAGCCGAGGGCACAGGGCCGAGGGCATCCTGCTGCATGTCGACAAAACCATCAAGGGGATCTGTAAGAGCGAACATGCAGAGGGATCAGCGCGAAGTGCCTCAGGACCCGTGAGTGCGCATTCAGGACAAGACAACATGCGATCCCTTGATTTGCCCTTTCTGGACATGTCCTGCTCTGAATGCTATCGCCAAAGCCTTTTTTAGCCCTCGGCCCTGTGCCCTCGGCTCTCGGCCTGTTGTAAAATGCCAAAAATGACTGCCCCCATCCTCTCCTGCATCCGTCCAGCCACCCCTCCCACCGGAGAACACGTTTACCTGTACTGCGATGGGGCCTGTGACACGCAAGCCGGGCATGGCGGATGGGCCACCATCCTGAAATACGGGGAACGGGAGTTGGAACTCAAAGGACACGCCAGCGAGACCACCAACAACCGCATGGAACTGACCGCCCTGCTGGAAGGCCTGAAGATCCTCAAGCGTCCCTGTGTGGTGCTGGTGGTGACCGACAGCCAGTACCTGCGCAATGCCTTCACCCAGAAGTGGGTGCTGAACTGGCAGAAAAACGGCTGGAAAACCGCCAGCAAAGAACCCGTGAAAAACCAGGACCTCTGGGAAGAGTTGATTGCTCTGGCCAGAGTGCACGACCTGAAATTCATCTGGGTGAAGGGCCACTCTGGGCACGAATTCAATGAACGCGTGGACAAACTGGCCGTCGAGGAACGTTTGAAGCTTCGCAGGGCCTGAACAGCTCAGATCAGCGTTTTGACCCCGAGTTTCTGCAATTCACAATCCACCAGAAAGTGCTGGATCTGCAGGTCCAACTGGTTGCGAACCCGCCTGAATGCATTGAGGTCATCCTGCGCTGGAGGGGAAATCATCCAGTCCAAACGGGTGCTCACGCCTGGAAAAATCGGGGCATCTTCCTGTTCCTCTGAGAGGGTGATCAGGTAGTGAAAGGTGAGCCCGAGAAAGTCTTTGAGGGCTTTGGGATATTGGCCTTGCATGGAAATACCCATTTCTTCCAGAGCAATGCGGGCATGGGGGTGGATCTGGCCAGCTTCAAGCCCTGCACTGTACACTTCAAAGCGCTCACCTGCATGGTGTTTGAGCAGGGCTTCGGCCATCTGGGTGCGGGCAGAGTTGGAAACGGCCATGAAAAGCACGCTGGGACGAAAGACGTTCACGTGTCTCTTGTACCAGCGTTTTTTCAGCGGAAAGTCAGGTGTTTTTCTGCTCAACTGGAAACGAAAATCACCTGTCCGTTGCTGCTTTCCTGCAAGGTGGGAACGATGGTGCTTTCGCTGATCTGGGCGCAGAAACGGATGTCTTCTCCGAGTCCTTTGCTTTCCAGACTCATGCCACCAGAGCTGCTGGACAGGGGTTCGATGGGGTCTCCGACTTGCCGCCTGAGGGTCAGGGCAATGCGGGCTCCGTCGTTGAGGGTGAATTCACCCATGGCCAGCAGGTATTCACAGAGCACACCTGCGGTGTAGGTGTCGTCCAGAGAAGCGCGGCCCCGTTCACCAGAGCAGACGATGGCAATCTCTTCAACGGCGAGGCTTTTGGCTTTGCGTGCAGCCGCGTGGGCATTTCGCAGGGCACCCAGCAGAACGTGTTTGGCACTTTCAGAGGCAACTCTGGCAGCGTAAGTGCCGTTGGTGGTGTTCATGACCACGGTTTTGCCTGCGTAGGAGCCTGCACCTGCCTCAATGGGGCTGTTTCCGAGGTCAAACCCTGCCACAGCAAGGCCACCCCGTTCTCCAGCAATGATGGTGTTTTCGGATTTGAGGCCCAGAGATTCTTCAATGCTGGAAGAAAACAACAGGCGGTCTGCGTGGTGCTCCAGAAACACGGTGGCGGTGGTGGTGGCCCTCAGGACGTCCACGACAATGACGGTGTCCGGGTATTCACCATGTGGAAGCAAATCTACACGCAGGCGCATGCGGCCTCCGTGAGGGCTTTGAAGTTGCGGCCAATGCCAGAGGGATTGAACACCGCACTGCCGGCCACCAGAATGTTGGCTCCGGCTTTGACCACACTTTCGATGGTTTGCAGGTTGACCCCTCCATCCACTTCAAGGTGGCAGTTGGGGTTCTCTGCATCAATCCAGCTTCTGAGGGTGCGGATGCGTTCCAGAGAGGCTGGAATGAATTTTTGCCCGCCAAAACCGGGGTTGACGGTCATGATCAGGGCCAGATCGAGGTCTGGCAACACCGGGCGCAGCATTTCCAGAGGGGTGCCGGGATTCACCGCAACCCCTGCTTTGGCCCCGAGTTCTTTGATCAGGTGAACGGTGCGGTGCAGGTGAACGGTGGCCTCGGCATGGACGGTGATGAGGTCTGCTCCGGCCTGCACAAAGTCCTGAATGTAACGCTCGGGGCGGTCGATCATCAGGTGCACGTCTCTGAACATGCTGCATGAGCGTTTCACTGCCTCGACGATGAGGGGGCCAATGGTGATGTTGGGGACGAACTGGCCATCCATCACATCGATGTGCACCCACGAGGAACCGGCCGCTTCAGCTTCCTGAAGGTCCAGACCCAGTCGTGAGAAATCAGCGGAGAGGATGCTTGGTGCAATATGCAGTTTGGTCACCTTCTCATTTTATAGGTCTTTTCTGAAAAACGCACATTGTTCACCTGAAATGGAGGGTCAACGCAAAGTCTGAAGTTTGGCAGGCCGACTGAGAAAGCGGTCAGCCGTCAGCCATCAGCGATCAGTGAAAAGCGGATCCAGAGGCTTTTGCTTTCGACAGCAGCAAGACCAAAAGGCCAAGCCCCATCAGGTTTGGCAAGCTCAACCGACTGGAAGAAGACTTTCCTTCTGGCTGACGGCTCTTTCTGTTTGCATCGCCCGAACAGCGACTTTGCATCTACCCTGCCTGAAATGGACCTGCTTGTGGGCCTCAGGCACAAAAGGTTGCTTTTGCCTCACGGCTTTTTCTGAATCTGCTCTGGGAGAGGTCAGGGGGAGGCTGCATACAGGATTGTGGGGAATGGATTTGTCTTCACACAATACAAAAACAAGGGAGAGTTGTCTCTCCCTTGTGCCTGAAAGTTCAGATCAGACCAGCAAGCCAGAGCGTTCCAGCAATGCATTGGGGTCGGGATCGCGGCCCATGAAATCCCGGTACAGCTTGGCAGGATCTTCACTGGCCCCTCTGGAGAGGATTTTTTCAAGGAAGTCCTGTCCTGTGGCCCGGTTGAAGATGCCTTCGTTGCGGAAACGGCTGAACGCGTCTGCATCAAGCACCTCGGCCCACTTGTAAGAGTAGTAGCCTGCACCGTAACCCACAGGTGAAGAAAACAGGTGGGAGAAGGAGGTGATCATGCGGAATTCATCGCCGGGCTTGACCGCCATGAATTGGCCCAGAAGTTCACGGCTGTACTGGATGACGTTGCCGTCCAGCTCGGGGTTGTATTTGATGTGGAGCATCAGGTCGGTGGTGCCGAAAGAAAGCTGGCGCATGGCCACGTTGGCTGCCCGGAAATTGCGTGCGGCCACCATTTTTTCAAAGAGATCATCGGGGATGGTTTCACCGGTCTGGTGGTGGTGGGCGAAAAGGTCCAGAGCTTCGCGTTCCCATGCCCAGTTTTCCATGATCTGGGAGGGCAACTCGACAAAGTCCCAGGCCACGTTGGTTCCGGCAAGGCTCTTGACCTCCACATGGGACAGGGCGTGGTGAATCAGGTGGCCCCATTCATGGAAGATGGTTTCCACATCGCTGTGGGTCAGCAAGGCAGGTTCATCGCCCACGGGTGGGGTGAGGTTTCCGCACATCAGGCCGAGGTGGGCTTCAAACGTTCCATCCCGGTCTCCGGTGTAGAAGCTGTTCATCCAAGCACCGCTGCGTTTGGTTTCTCTGGGGAACCAGTCCACAAAGAAACGGGCCAGTCGGGTGCCTTCTTCGTTGAAGATCTCGTAGGTTTTGACTTCAGGGTGCCAAGCTTGCACGCCAGAGACTTCCTGAACGGTCACGCCATACACACGACGGGTGATCTCGAAGAGTCCAGCCATCACTTTGTCCACAGCAAAGTAAGGCTTGAGGGCTTCCTCATCAAAGTCGTAGCTGGCTTTGCGCAGTTTTTCTGCGTAGTAACTGACATCCCATGACTGCAAGGCGGGGGCGTTGTCCCCCTCCAGAGCCCGGCGGTATTCCAGCAACTCTGCGTTTTCCTGTTCGAAAAAGGGACGGATCTTCGCGGTCATGTCCTGCTCGAATTGCAGGGCGCGGGTACCGCTTCCAGCCATGCGGTCTTCAAGCACCAGATCTGCAAAGTCTTTGTATCCGAGCAGCTGGGCTTTTTCTTTTCTGAGGGCCAGAATTTCATTGATGAGGGGTTCGTTGTCGTAGGGCTCAACGCTGGCACGTTGCTGAAATGCACTGTACATGGTTTTGCGGATTTCGGCGTCGTCCAGATAGAACATCACGGGCAGGTAACTGGGCTGTGCGAGGGTGAAACGCCATCCAGGTTTGCCTTTGGACTCCGCGCTTTGTCTGGCGGCAGCACGGGCGCTCTCGGGAAGGCCAGAGAGTTTGCTTTCGTCTTCAATCAACAGTTCGAATTCGGCGGTGGCATCCACCACGTTCTGGCTGAAACGGGTGCAGATGTCTGAAAGGCGCAGGTTGATTTCTTCCAGACGTTGCTTTTTGTCAGCAGGCAGATCTGCACCGCTTCTGCGGAACTCATCGAGGGAAAGTTCCAGAAAGCGCTTTTTGGCTCCAGTGAGGTTCTGGGCCTCGCTGGTGGCAGCAAAGTTTTTCAGGGCCTGATACAGCTCTTGAGAGAGGGTCACGCGGCTCTGGAAGGCGGTGACTCTGGGCTGCACGGCTTGCAGGGTGGCCCGGATCTCTGGAGAAGTCACCACGGCATTCAGGTGGTACAGCATGCCAAACACACGGTACAGACCTTCGCCCAGACGGTCCAGGGCTTTGAGGGTGTTCTCGTAGGTGCGCTCTCCCTGCACGTTCAAAAGGTTCTGGAAATCCTGCTCTGCTTTTTGCAGCAGGACCTCGATGGCAGGCTCAAAATGCTCGGGTTTGATGTCCTCGAAAGGAATGTCGAAACCGAGGCTCAACAGGGGATTGTCGCTCATGGCGAAAGTATAACCTTTGACCTGTTTTTTACACTAGTGGTTCTTGCTTATTTTCTTGCAGATGTTTTGTGTTGTAGAAGGGTTTCCAAACTGCAGGTCTGGAAACCCTTCTGATTTGGTTTGGTTTCTACAGCATTTGAAGGAAGCTTCAGATGCAGTTTCTATGCCGGAGATTTTTGAAATGGGAGGAGTCCAACGACTCCTCCCGTTTCACTGAGTCAACGCAGTTACGCTCTGGTTTGGGATGCTGGAAGGTCAGAGCTGACTGTGCTGCCCGTACAGCAGCATGGCATCTCCGAGGCTGTAAAACCGGTATCTTTCCTGAATGGCCGTCTGATAAGCATTTTCAATGGCTGCCTGACCTGCGAAAGCACTGACCAGCAGAAGCAACGTGGAGTTGGGCAGGTGGAAATTGGTGATCAAGAGGTCAGGCACCTGAAACCGGTATGGCGGATGGATGAAAATCCGGGTCTCCCCTTCTCCGGCCTGCACTTCGCCATTGTGCACCACGCTTTCCAGAGCCCGCACGGTGGTGGTGCCCACAGCAATCACACGCCGACCTTCTTTTTTGGCCCGGTTGATGGCATCTGCAGTCGTTTCAGAAATGAAGAACTGTTCCTCATGCATGACATGTTCGGTGATGTTGCCAGAGATGGGTTTGAAGGTGCCTGCTCCAACATGCAAGGTCAGAAAGTGCCGTTCAATGCCCAGCGTGTCCATTCTGGAAAGAAGCTCTGGTGTGAAGTGCAGGCCCGCTGTGGGTGCAGCCACGCTGCCTTCGGTTTTGGCGTAAACCGTCTGGTAGCGCTCTCCAATGTTGGATTGCTGGATGTAAGGAGGCAAGGGCAGGCTGCCCAGATCGGCAAGGTGGGGTTTGATGTCTTCATTGAAGGTGAGCAGGCGTGCACCGTCTTCCAGCACACCCGTCACCTCGGCCTGAATTTTGCCGTCTCCAAAGTACAGGGTGGAGTTGGCTTTGCGGGCCGGTTTCAGGTAAGCACTCCACACCTTGTGCTCTTTTTCGCGCAACAGCAGCACTTCGATGGTGCCACCTGTGGCCCGTTTGGCAAACAGGCGGGCTGGAATCACCCGCGATTCATTGAAAACCATCACATCGCCTGGACGCAGATACTCCAGCACATCCCTGAAAATGCGGTGTTCCAGAGGGGCATCCTGTGGGACCACCATCAAACGGCTGTGGTCTCTGGGCTCCACACCACTCTGGGCGATCAGGTCTTCGGGAAGTTCAAAGTTCAGAAAATCCATGCTGTTCTCCGGTTTTCTCCATGAAAACAGCGCAGTGTACAAACTGCGCTGGAATGCAGGTGGTTTACACCTGACTGGTGGTGTTTTTGTTGCCTTTGATGGGCATCAAGCCATGGTCGATGTCCACCAGATGGGTGAACTTGTCCACGCAATCGATGAGCTTCTGGGCGGTGGTCTCTTTGAAAGCAATCACTTCCACGCGTTTTCCGCGCTCCATGAACACTTCCAGCACATCGGCGAAGTCTCCGTCTCCAGAGCCCAGCACGATCACATCCAGACTGTCGATCAGGCGCATCATGTCTGCAACGATGCCCATGTCCCAGTTGCCTTCCCAGATCACTTTGCCTTGCTCGGTGGTGTGATGGTACTGCAGGGTCATGCGGCGGACTTTGTAGCCCAGGGTACTCAGTTTGTAGATGAAAGGCCAAGCACTGGTGTCCCCTTCTTTCTCCACAACGTAACTGATGGCACGGACCAAATGTCTGCCTTGCACGGCATATTCCAGCACGCGCTCAAAATTCACCGTCCGCTCGTAGTAATCCCGTGCGGAGTGGTAAAGGTTCTGGGTGTCGATAAAAACGCCAACTCTCGGTTTGTCGGTGATGAACATTGTGCACCTCAAAAAATCACACGGCCTGGGCCGCAAGTAGCATATTATACTTTTAGGAAGGCCCGTGAAAGCCCGTGAAAAGTGGAGGGAACCTTCATCTTTTCACATCATTCGTTTCCTTCAGCTTTTGTTCAGGATCATCCCGTATGTACAGTCATGGCATTTGCCTTTAGCATGAGTTAGCGGCTCTACAGCACTGGCAGGAGGAGCATGGAAAACGTTTTCACGATTCTGCTGGTGAGCCCATCACCTCCTCCAGCATTCAATGAACCCGGAGTGCGTCTGGTCTGGCAGACCTCTCTGGAATGGGTTCCCACTGAAAAAATCCATTTGTTGATTCTTGATGTTCAATCCGATCCGGAATTGCTGCATCAAGCCCGCTTGTTTTTTCCCTTTTGCCCCACCATAACCTTGCAGCCAGAGCCAGCACAAGCAAGTTGTTTAAGTCTGGAATACCCCCTCAAGCACTTTGAGGGCTTCACACCAGAGCTTTACCAACACCTGCTGGTGTTGTATCAAGAACACCTTGAACTGACCCTCAAAATCAACGAAGAACTGGACCGCCTGACCCTGCAACTCCTGCAAAATGGCACCGAAGATTTTTACCAGAAACTGGTGGAGGCCGCAGTGCGCCTGATTCCGGGAGCACAGGCAGGAACCATCATTGGACTGGATCCGGACGGGCACTACACCTTCAAGGCTGCCCTGAACTATGACCTTGAAGGCCTGAAACGCATTCGGTTTGCCCCCCACCAGATGCTCGGGGCCAGCAATGACCAACCCCGGTCCAGCACCTTGCTGCGTTTCAAAGAATTCAATGCAGGCAAAATCGATCCCGAGATCGACAAGATCCTCAAAGAATCCGGACGCATCGATGAAATTCAGGTCAACCTTTCGGTGCAGGTGCGTGTGCAGCAAAAACTGGCCGCCATTTTGAACCTGGAGAATTTTGATTCTGCAGATGCTTTTACTCCAGAGTCCATCCGGATGGCTGAATCTTTTGCAGACCGGGCAGCCCTGTTGATGCAGCGTTACATGCTGGAGTGGCAGGTGCAGGAACGGGCACACATGTACAAACTGCTCAGTGAACTGTCCGCACGCATTGAAACCCTCAACCACCCCACCGAAGTGGCAGAAACAGCTCTGGACACCCTGATGCAACTGACCGGTTACGAACTGTTTGCCTACTACGAAAAAATGGCCCATGGCTGGCACTTGCAAGCCGTTCGCCATTCGGCGCCCTTGCCCTTTGAACTCTCTCGCCTGCTCAGCCTGAACCTCACCGACTTTGAACGCCTCCCCCGCTCGGTGAGCACCCGGGAAGTGCTCGACATTCCTGATTTTGCACAGGTGGTTCAGCCCAATCCAGAGCTGTACGATCTGGGATTGCGCAGCACCTTGCTGGCCCCTGTGCAACTGCACAACAAAGTGATGGGGGTGATGGTGCTGTGCACCTTCAATGAAGTGCACAAGGCTGCCCGCAACGAAGTGCAGGTGCTCAAATTTGTGCTGGGACGGCTGCAGAATGCGTTTGAGCGGCGCACCTATCTGGAACAGGTGGAATCCACCCGCGAGGCCACCTTGCGGACCCTCGGTCTGGCTCTGGAGTACCGGGACTTTGAGACCAAAGGCCACACCGATCGGGTGGTGGACCTGTGCGAACGCTTTGCCATTCGGCTGGGCCTGTCCGAAGAAGAGCGCACCCATTTGCGCTGGGGCGCGTACCTGCACGATGTGGGCAAAATCGGCATCCCGGATTCCATCTTGTTGAAGCCGGGCAAACTCACCGAAGAAGAACGCCAAAAAATCCAGCAGCACACCCTGATGGGGGCAGAAATCTGCATGCAAATGCCCCTCCTCCCCGAGCCGACCCGGCAGGTGGTGCGCAGCCATCATGAATGGTGGAATGGCTCTGGTTACCCAGACCAATTGGTGATGGAACAGACCCCTTTGCTGGCAAGAATCTTTGCTCTGGTGGATGTCTACGATGCCCTCACCACCCACCGTCCTTACAAAGATGCATGGGATCAACAAACCGCGCTGGTACACATGCAAAAACTCTCTGGATTGCATTTCGATCCTCAACTGCTGCCCATTTTTGTGGACCTGATTTGTGACGTTTACAACGTCCATCTGGATCCTTGATCTTGCTGAATCCTTGTCCACCCCTTTTGCATTGCTCACCATCAGGTGTCTGTATTTTGTGATGGTTGGAATTGGTTTGTGAAATTTTTATTTGATTTAAAAACGGAATCAGAAAAAGGGGAGCTGCAGCTCCCCTCTGTAAATTCAAATTTTCTACGGATCAGCCCGTGTTGCGCACCCCTGCTGCAATGCCCTGAATGGACAGCAACAAAGAACGCTCCAGAGGACTTCCTTCCATGCTCTCAGGGGGCAGGGTGCGGAAACGTTTGAGGAGCTCCACCTGCAAACGGTGAATGGGCTCAATGTAGGGATTGCGCAAGTGAATGGACTTTTTGAGGTTGGGTTCATTGTCCAGCACTTCACCTTGCACCACCTGACGGATCAGGTCTACAGCTTCCTGGTGGGCTTGCTGAATGTGCTGTCCCAGTTCAGGCAGATGGGGAGCCAGAGACAGGTAGGCGCGGAACACCATCATGTCGCTCTTGGCAAGGCTCATCTGGGCGTTGTCCAGCACACTGCGGAAGAAAGGCCAGTTCTGGTACATGTCTCTGGCCACTTCCAGATCCACGGCTTTCAGACCTTCCAGCAAACCGTACCAGCCGGGCACATTGGCGCGGTTTTGGGTCCAGGCCATCACCCAGGGAATGGCACGCAAGTTGTGCAGGGTGGCTGGACCGGGGCGGCGCACAGGGCGGGAAGCAATGTTCAGACGGGCAATTTCGCGGATGGGGGTCACCAGTTCGAAGAACTCAAGGAAATCCGGGTGCTCCACCAGAGAACGGTAGGTTTTCTGGCTGACTTTGGATGCGACCTGCATGGCCTCCAACCAGGCTCCAGGCAGTTCCTGCACAGGTTTGGCAGCGGACAGCAGGAGTCCATACATGCCCTGCTCAAGGTTGCGGAAAGCAATTTTGGGGTGGGAATATTTGTCAGCGAGCGCTTCTCCCTGTTCGGTGATGCGCAGTCCGGTGCCGATGGTTCCGGCAGGTTGACCGAAAATGGCCCGGGCCATGGGACCACCACCACGACCAATGGAGGTTCCGCGACCGTGGAAGAAACGCCACGGCACACCGGCGTTGCGGCACACTTCAGAAATCTGACGTTGCGCCTCGTGCAAAGCCCAGTTGGCAGCAAGGAATCCAGCATCCTTGTTGGAGTCAGAATACCCGAGCATGACTTCCTGCACATCTTCTCCAAGGATCTTGCGGTATTCGGTGTTGTCCAGCACCTCTGCCATGATTCTGGGGGCGTTTTGCAGGTCTTCGAGGGTTTCGAAGAGGGGCACAGGCAGCACCCGCACACCGATTTCACGGGCCATGATCAGCACTTCCAGGAAATCGGAAACGCTCTCGCTCATGGACACGATGTAGCGCCCAAAAGACTCCTGGCCATACTTGCCAATGGCTTCACGGATGGCACGCAATGGACCCAGCACGCTTTCGAGGTCTTCGCTGGGGGTGGCCTCTGCAGGGAGCATGGGACGGCGGGTCTGCAGTTCACGCTGAAGCACTTTGACTTTGGCTTCCTCTGGAAGGTCCAGATAATTGGGAACCCCAGCATAGGTGAACATTTCTGCCACCGCAGCACCGGTCTTGCCCGAGTGCTCGCGGATGTCCAGACTGACCAAATGGGTGCCGAAAGTGCGGGTGCGGGTGATCAGGGGTTGCAAGAACACCTGTGCAGAACGCTTCTGGAAAGACTGTTCCAACGCTTTTTCCAGATGCTTGACGTTTTCCAGCACCTGATCGCCCCGGATGCTCTGGTCGTTGTGCATTTCCTGCAGCACTTCGCGCCAAGGTTCTTCGGCTTTGAAGTCTCTGGGGGCCTCAACACGGGTCTGGTGGTGACTGAGGGCAGAGAAGGCTTCGCGGATGTCTGCACGCAGCATTTCACGGGCTCTGGAGGCATGCAGGGCAAGGGTTTCACGGGTGACCTCTGGGGTCACGAAGGGGTTGCCGTCGCGGTCTCCGCCCATCCATGAGTAAAAGTGGTAAGGCAGTTTCAGTTTGGCCTGTTTGCCGTACACCCGCTCGAAGGCCAGACGAAATTCCTCTTCGAGGGCAGGAAGCACCAGAGCAATCACTTCCATGTAGTTCAGACCGCCCTTCACTTCATCGCGCACGGTGGGACGCACGTGACGCAGTTCGAGGGTGCCCCACAGGGCTTCCACATGGGCGGTGACCCGGCCCTGCGCCTGAGGGTCATCCAGTTTGGGGATGTCTCTGGCGATTTTGTCGAGGTGGTAACGCATGGTGCGGCGGCGCATCTCGGTGGGGTGGGCGGTGAAGGTGAGGCCGAGGTGCAGGTCCTCCACGAGTTCGATCACATCTTCGGCTTTCAGACCCTGCTCTTTGAGGGCCGTGAAGGCTTTTTCAAGGCTCTGTTTGTGGGGTCCTTTGGAGTTTTCAATTTTCCGGACACGCTCGTACTCTTCTGCGAGGTTGATCAACTGGAAGTACATGGAGAATGCACGGATGAGCGCTTCGGCATCCAGCAAATTCAGCTCTTTGAAAATGGACTGCAGATCGCTGGTGTCTTCGCCCTTTTCACGCAATTCAATGCTGAGGGTGCGGACTTTTTCCACCAGTTCAAAGAAGCGCTCTCCCTGTTGTTCTTTCAAAACCGTACCCAGGGCACGCCCGAGGGTGTTGACATCCTGATTGATGGTGCGCATTTATTGTTCCTCCGTGTACTGATAACGCTCAATGTGTTTGCACTGGTTGTTTTCGAGGTGCAGGATCACGCCGTTCAGTTGGGCCTGACCCTCTGCGGTGCTCCAGCGCACCGGGATTTTGTCCACGAATTTGGAGATGGGTCCATCGGGAGCAGCCCCAATGACACTGTTGAGCACTCCGGTCATGCCTGCATCGGTCTGGTAACCTGTACCTGCCGGCAAAATGCGGGTGTCTGCTGTGGGAATGTGGGTGTGGGTGCCCACCACCCCTGCCACCCGACCGTCCAGAAAAAAACCAAAAGCAGTTTTTTCACTGGTGGCCTCTGCGTGAAAATCCACAAAAATGCTGCCCAGTTCTTCCCTTTCCAGCAGTTGATTCATGCCCACAAATGGGCAATCCAGAGGATCCAACCACACCCTTCCCATGGCATTGATGATGGTGATGCGCTCCCCTTTGACTTCAAAGGTGTGCATGCCATGTCCGGGGGTGCCCAGAGGATAATTGAACGGCCTGAGGATGTGGTTTTCCTGCAACAGATCGTACACTTCACGGTTGTCCCAGGTGTGGTTGCCCAGGGTGATGCAGTTCGCTCCGGCATCCAGCAAGGTGCGTGCACTTTCTTTGTTCAGTCCAAAGCCCCCTGCAGAGTTCTCACCGTTGACAACAACAAAATCAAATTGGTCACGGATTTTGGGCAGGTGGTTTTTGAAAATCCGCCTGCCCGGTTTGCCGTAAACGTCTCCCACGAAGAGCACTCGTAGCATATGCCCAAACTATAACGTAAGTTTCACACGAATTGAAAAGTTGTTTAACGTGCCCGGTATACTGCCCGAGAAACAGTTTTCTGGCGTCCAGAGCCGCAAGCCAACCTGTTGCCCCTGGAGTGGTGTACTTTTCTGCTTTATTTAACCTGTAGAAAAAATGCAATCTGGTCCTCAAATGTGCATGAAAAACCGGGGCAAGCCCCGGCAAACATGACCCACATGGCTGGTGTGATCCTCAGGTTGCACTGGCAGCAATCAGCGTGGACCTTGCAGGCACCTTCACCGATCCGGAAACCGTTTCCAGAGGGGCATCGCTGAATTCCTCTCCCCTGACGTGCACATGGAACGTGCCCTCGGGCAGGTGGGCTTCCTGTGCATGGCCACTGCCATTGAACAGCACCACCGTCTGACGCCAAGTTTCGTTGGGCAGGTTGGGAACGTCCAAAACAAAACCCACCAGTCCGTGTCGGGTGTCCGTGTCCAGAGGTTGGAAAGCCCTCTGGATGGCATCTCGGGTGGGCAAACGGAACACTGGGTGTTGTGCCCGCAACCGAATGAGGCTGCTGAAGTAATCGGTCAGGTCTGAAAAACGCTTCAGGCGCGTCCAATCAAAGGCGTTGATCCCGTCTCCGGCATTGTAGGAGTTCTCGTGGCCCTGTTTGGTGCGGGCCAGTTCTTCGCCTCCGGTCATGAAGGCCAGTCCCTGCGCCAGAAAGACCAGAGCAGCAGCCATTTTTTGCATGTCTTTGCGAACAGCCTCACTGTGGTGGCTTGCGGCACCGTGTTTCAGGCGGTCCCAGAGCACATAGTTGTCGTGACTGGAAGCATAGTTGGTGCTTTCTGTGGGCTGTTGGGCAAAACTGTGGATGCTTCCCTGAAGGCCCTGCAGAATGCCGCCTGCATTGTGAAAATCCCCCTGAATGAATCCGGTGGAATGCACACTGAACACATGTCCGGCAATCCGGTCACGGAAATCGTCATTGAAAACCCCCTGACGCATGCCTTTCTGTGCCCCTTTGGCGAAATGGATGGGACCTCCTCCAGTCCACGGTTCGCCATACATCACGATGTCGGGTTTGAAAGCGGTCAGTTGATCGGTGATCTCCTGTACGGCAGCGTGGGTGAAGGTGCCCATCAAGTCAAACCGGAAACCCTGAATGTGGTATTCCCTGACCCAGTGCTTCAGGGAGTCGATCACAAATTGGCGCACCATGGGGCGCTCCACGGCCAGCACGTTCCCCACGCCGGTGTCATTGAGGTAATGCCCATTGTCTGAAGTGCGGTAATAATAAAAAGGCACCAGTTGATCAAATGGAGAACGCTCTCCGGTGTGGCGGGTGTGGTTGTACACCACATCCATGATCACCCCGAGCCCAGCCTCATGCAGACCCTTGACCATGAGCTTGAACTCTTTGATGGTGGTGGTGGGGTCCTCTGGCTGGGTGGAGTACTGGGCCTCCGGGACGTTGTACAGGTAAGGGTCATAACCCCAGTTGTAAGCACCTCTGGTCTCGTGGTGAAAATCGTACACAGGCAAAAGCTGCACGGCATTCACCCCGAGCTTCTTCAGGTGGTCCAAGCCTGTGTGCAGGTCGGTTCCGGGCACCCGGGTGCCGGGTTGCACCATACCGAGGTATTTTCCGCGTTTCTCTGGATCCACCCCCGATGATTCATGCACCGTGAAATCCCGCACATGCACCTCGTAAACCGAGACATCGGTGCTGGATGCAAAAGTGGGTTGAGGGTCGGTGTCCCAACCCTCTGGATGGGTGGCTGTCAAATCCACAATGACCGATTTGGCAAACTCCAGAGGTTCATCGTCCTGATGGTCGCTGGCAGCAATGGAGTAAGGATCCACTGTGATGACGGTTTGCCCGTACCTTATGACGCGAAACTGGTAGAATTTACCGTTCCAATCGCCCATCTGGTGTCCTGACCAGACCCCATGTTGGCCTCTGGTCAGTTCCAGAACCTGTTCGGGCACAGGGTCCTGAGCCCCTGAAAACAACAGCACTTCGACTTTACTGGCCACAGGGGTCCAGACCCGAAAACCGGTTTGTTCAGGGGTGTACTGGATGCCCAGAGGATCCAGACAGGTGAACTCGGGCAGGTTCAGGACATCTCTCGCATACACCCTCAGGGTGGTTCCATTGACTTTCAGTTGCAGGTTTCTGGACACATCTTCAGGGTCCAGTTTGTGCAAGAAATGCACCTGCACCGAAGTGCCTTTGAGGGTGGTGGTGGCCAGATCCAGAGGGTTGCCCTCCAGCAAAACTTGAAACACTGCTGGAGGACAGGATGCTGGGGCATGGTTGAATCCCACCGTCAGGTGGTTGAGGCTGTCCAGAAAGGCCATCTGGGCTTTGATTGAGACATCCAAGAGGTCATGGCGCTCTGGATGTGCAAGTTCAAGGTGGTGGGTTTGAGGTTCCATCATGGCATACCGTAACTTTCTTTTGCACACAAAACTGCAAGGCTTTTGATGGTCTCTGGAGGTTTTCAGCGATGAGGTCCACCAGAATCGGGTCACCAAATGAGAAGTTCCATCTGAGAACACCAATTCCAGATGGAAGCGCTACCAAAATGATCTTTTTCAATGTACCCAACCCTGTTGCAAAAAGCAAGGTGATTTCATCACAGGACCCATGCCAGCACAAAGTCCGCATTGTTGGCAGGTCAACTGCAAAAGCCATCAGCAATCCGCTTTCAGCGAAAAACACACCCAGAACTGTTTGCTTTCGTCCATTGAGCATCCATAAACCGCACCCCTTGCTCAACACTGCCAACTCAAACCCAGCATTGGACTTGAGGATGGAAAAGCTCTCAATCTTCCAGCAAGATTTTAGGCACGAACTTCAAGGCATCCGCAGCCACAAAATGCAAGGGAATCCCACACCAGTGCTTGATCAATTTTTCCTGATTGACCCCATGCAAATGACCATAAAGGACCCCATCTGGACGGTATTCCTCAATCAGTCGGGTGAAACCGTTGGGTTCAAATGCCGCATTGGTGAGGGGATAATGGAACATCACCAAGGTTTTCTGGCCTTCCAGTTTGCGGGCAGCTTCCAGCGTCAGGCGCAAGCGCTCCACTTCACGAAGGTAAATTTTTTCATCCTCGGGTTTGAAGCCTTCGGTGCCGGGGGTGACCCAACCACGGGTTCCGCAAATCACGGTGTCGCCAAAACGGATGGCATCGTTCTGCAAAGCATGCATCCGGGGGGGCAATGAAGCACGCAGTTTGGAAATGGCCGGCCACCAGTAATCGTGGTTGCCTCTGGAAATCACTTTGGTTCCGGGCAAAGCAGCGATGTCCTGCAAATCCAGCAAGGCGTCCTTGAGGTGCATGGCCCAAGAGATATCGCCGGGAATCAGGACCAGATCGTCATCCGAGACCGTTTCACGCCAGCGCTCAAAAAAGACCGCAGGATGACCTGCCCACCCCGGACCAAAAATGGTCATGGGTTTGGGGGTGTGGCGGGAAAGGTGGGGATCGGCAATCGCTAAAATTCGCATGTGGGTGTCCTATAAAAAATCCCCCCAGCGACTCTGGAGGGTTGGTGGTCGGGGCGGCGAGATTCGAACTCACGACCCCTTCGTCCCGAACGAAGTGCGCTACCAGGCTGCGCTACGCCCCGTGACCACGGCAAGGGGTAGTTTACCCGTCCAGATCAGCGATGTCAAGCTGAAAAAGCCCTTTCAAAAGCGTAAGCACTTTACCGTATTCAAAGCCCCGACGCACCAGAAAACCCACCGCACGACGGAAACCTTTCTCGCCATCCTTTTGCCATTTGGGCAAATTGCGCTCGATGAGGTCCCGGAGTTCCTGCTCCTCGGTGTCATCGTCCCGGAGGGTCCGGGCACTGGCTTTGACCCCTTTTTCATACAGTTTCTGCTGGATGTAACCCCGTCCCACCCCACGCTTGCGGGCCAGAGATCGGGCCACCTCCTGATCGTTCAGGTAACCGTATCCTTTGAGAAGGTCAATCAGGAGGTCCATCTGCTCGGGGGTGGCTTCCCGTTTTTTCAGGCGGGTGCGGAGTTCATGCTCGCTGAGTTGCCTCTGGGCCAGAGCACGAAACGCATACGCTTTGAGGCGGGCCATCTCTTCTTCAGGATCAAGGGGTTTTTTTACAGGGTCTTGGTTTTCCACCGTCCACTCCAGAATCTCCACAGGTAAATCAGGGCAATTGAGGCAATGTAAATCAGGGCTCCGGTCCAGGCTCCCTGTACACCATACCCGTTTTCGGTGAGCAGGTATGCAGGCAAAACCAGCAAAGTCCACGAGCCGATCACCGTCACCATCATGCGGAATCGGGTGTCCCCTGCCCCAGAGAGCGCCCCACCCAGAATGATGGCAATGCCGTCCACCACCTGATAGAGCGCCATCACCCGCATGATGGTGACACACAGGGCGATCAACTCTGGATCCGAGGTGAACAGTTTCACCAGAGGCACCGGCACAAAAATGAAAGCCAGAGCCACCAGGGTCATGAAACTTCCGCCCAAGATGGTGCCCCTCCAGCCGACTTTCTGCGCCGTGGGCACGTTCTTTTCACCCATGTATCGGGAAACCAGACTGCCTGTGGCGGCTGAAAGTGCAAATGCAGGCATGAACCCGAAACTGGCCATCTGGTTGGCAATCTGCGAGGCCGCCAGTTCAAGGGTCCCAAGTCTGGAAATGATGGTCATGAACACCGCAAAGCCGGCCACTTCAGACAGGTCTGCCAGACCCATCGGAATCCCCAGTTTGAAGGTGCGCAAGGTGTCTTTCCAACTGGGCCAGAGGGGACGCATCCTTCCATGCAAATGAAAAATCAAGGCAAAACTGATCAAGCACTGCACCACCACGGCAATGAAAGCCCCCCACCCTGCTCCAGCCACACCCCAGCCAAAATGGAAGATGAACACATAGGCCAGACCGGCATTGAGGAGCACCGTGAACCAGCTCAACATCAGGGGGACACGGCTGTTTCCCACGCCCAGAAAATATCCGACGTTCAAAATCACCAGCAAGGCAAAAGGCGTTTCCCAGAGGCGAATCCGTGCATAGGTCAGCAGGGCTTTGGCCAGCTCTGGATCGGGATTGGAGGCTTGCACAATCAGGTTGAGCAAGGGTTGTCCGGCCAGCATGATGAACACCGCCAGAAGCAAGGTGAGCGTGAAGTACACCCCGTACCATTTGCGCATGTCCTGAGGCTGGTTTGCACCAAAAGCTCGGGCCACAAAAGTGGTCACCGAGTTGGTGTAACTGCGGAACAGCAAGGTCAGGGTGAAAGCGTACATCCAGCCCAGACCCACAGCCCCCACCTCCACTTCTCCGAGCCTTCCCATGAACAGGGTGTCGGTCACCCCGATCATGGAGTAGGCAAGGTTGGAGAGCATGAGGGGCCAGGCCAACTGGGTCAGTTGGGCGGTCAAACCGGATTTGGAAGAAGTGGGAGCCGTCGTCACCGGGTCAGCCTAACACCCCAGGGTCGACCTTGGAAAGCGCTTTCATGCTTAGTGGAGCCTTTCACCAGACCCATTTTGAATCGTTTCGAGCAAAACCAGAGAAACCCACCAGAAGTGGGCTTCCTTTTGCTTTTTCACTGAACTGGCAGAGGTTTGGGACGCAAGAACTCTTCTTTGATCTCCATTCCATGCACATCCATGCCTTGCTTGATCAGGGATGGAAGGGTGTAGGCATCCGCAGCGTTCAAATTCACCTGATACCCAAGGTCCTGCAAGGCCCCAACCGTCAGTGTGCTGAGGGGCATCGGCCCATTTTCCACAAAGCCAGTCATCAGTTCATGGTCAAAACGGGCTTCTTGCCAGTGGCCACATTGGGTTCCTGCGCCATACTGGTCTTCCACGGGCACCGGTCCAGAGCCCCCCAGTGCTGCATGTTGCTGCATGGCCTGTGCCCCACCAAACACCACTGAGGTGGCCTGCAAACAATCCAACCCACCGTTGTGCGAGAGCAGTTCATCCCATTTGTAAAGGGTTCCGATGCCCAGCACATGGCCCATTTCATGCAGGATCACGTTTTCAAGGGTTCCAGAGGCCTCCATCTGGGCAAGGTCTGCAACATCAAATTGCATGATGCCTGTGATGGGAAGCTCGGTCCTTGGACGCACATACTCTGGTCCTGCACGGCCCAGAATCCCTCCCACCCCATCCATGTTGACGGCACTTACGGAGATCTCCAGGTCATCCACATTCAGGATGCGACCTCCACCCACATCAAAATCGGTGAAGTCCTGCAAGCCTGCCTGAATCACCCCCTCCCACCTGCGGGCTGCAGATTCAAACAGGGCCTTCTGACTGGAAGACAGCAAAGTTCCAGCAGGATGGGTCACCTGAATGTTGTATGGCTCTGGGAGGTCCAGATCTTCTGCATAAGACGCAATCACCGAAAAGCTGAACGGATCCTGTGCTGGAGTGGCTGCCATTGGAAACTTCACCGAAAAAGTCAGGATTTTGCTCTGGCCGGGGTAAAATTCTCCATCCAGAGTCCAGCCCAGAGGTTTGGGCTCCAGAGAGAGACCTGTTGGAGCCTCAGGAAAGAAAAATTCCACATCCAGTCCGTCTCTGAACCGGGCACCTTCTGACACAGGTCTCGGGGCGTCGTTCTGGTAATCGTATTCATAGAGGGGACCGGGGACCAGCACATGTGCTTTTGAACTGGCATCTGTTCCGTCATAGAATTTCACACTGCGGAAAATGGTGTCTGATGGGGTGGGCTGGGTGGTGTTGTTGGAAGGGTTGCCATCCAGATCATCCAGATTGACCCCCACAAAAGTCAGGTTGTGCAGGGTGCGTCCAGTGTTGTTGGTGACCCGATATGCGGCATTCAGGTAACGGATGCCGGTTCTGCGCACTGTAAAAGTGCTGTTGGAGAGGGCTTGAAAAACCAACCCTGAATCCACCACACGCAAATTCTGCTTGGACACACCCGAGGTCAACATCTTGACTGTGCTGGTGGGCTGCGGGGTGTTCAATTGCTGGAATTCAAATTCCACCAGATGGGCAGGCAGAAGGGTGGGGTGGGTCTTTTCAGTTTTTTCCTGCGGCAGGGCAGCAGGAGCATTGCAAGCCACCACCAGCACGGCAGCAGCGAAGGTCCAGAGGTGTTTCAACGGACACTCCTTGTGGGGATCCAGAGTGGGGCAGGGCACATCAAAGATCTCTGGTGGGTTTTTGGAGAACGCGTCGATGATCTGCATCAGATCATCCGATTTGCTTCATGATAACCTGCAGCAGATTACAGGTTTCCCACATTTGATTTTTATTTTTCTCATTTTATTTCGAATTTACGGTGATTATTGTTGCATCATGAGCAATCTTAATGATTTATACTTCAGTAACAATTGCAGGATTCTCGCTTCATTTGCACTTTTACGCTTGAGATCACACATTCAGGAGGATTCCATGAAAAAAACCGTTGCAGCATCACAATCCCAAGACCAACATCAAAATCCCAAGACCAACATCAAAACAACCCTGTGCAGGCGTTACCAAACGCCATGAGCAAAAAAGGCTATCAGGCTCCACAATTGGTCTCTCAAGGCAAATGGAACCGGATCACCACGCAGACTGGAAGTTTTCCAGTCTGAAGACTGCCTCCCTCCTTCCCAGGGTGAACGCAAAGTCTGAAGTTTGGCAGGCCGACTGAGAAAGCGGTCAGCAGTCAGCCATCAGTGCTCAGTGAAAAGCGGATCCAGAGGCTTTTTCTTTCGAGAGCAGCAAGACCCAAAGGCCAAGCTCCATCAGGTTTGGCAAGCTCAACTGACTGGAAGAAGACTTTCCTTCTGGCTGACGGCTGAACGCTGAGGGCTGACGGCTCTTTCTGTTTGCATCGCCCGAACAGCGACTTTGCGTCTACCCTGACCTCCTTTCCACCAGAGCTTGAAAAAAAACGCATGTTGAGCTACCATTTAAAGGCTTGTGTATTTTCGAGTGCACAGGTGCACCCATCAACGCGGGTGCGCGCAGTGGGGCAAAGCCCTTCAGCGCTTCGGTTTCCAGAGTTGACCTGCAGGAAACCGCCCCGACACCAGCTCGGGAGAAAGAGAGCACCACATGCCTTTACGTCACCCATCTGCCCAGAAGCGTCACCGCCAGAGCCTCAAGCGCCGCCAGAACAACCGCTCCAAAAAGAGCGCCATCAAAACCTTCAGCAAAAAAGCTGTTGATGCTGCTGTGAGCGGAGCCGAAAACGCCGTGGAACTCCACCGTTTTGCCGAGAGCCTGATCGACAAAGCCGCCAAAGGCAGCACCCTGCACAAGAAAGCCGCTGCTCGCAAAAAGAGCCGTCTGGCCAAGCGCTTGAACAAAACCGCTCAAGCTGCTCAGTAAATCTTAAAGTTCAAAAACACCGGAGCAAAACTCCGGTGTTTTTTGTGTTTTCAACCCAAGAGGTTTTTCTTGAGTGCCAGCAGCAACTCTGGCGTTTTCCAGTAAATGCCATGGGTGTAATAATATCCCTGCAACAGTTCTGTGAATCCGCCTTGAGGTTTGACCTGCACATCTTCCACCCCTGTCCCATCTGACAGCACAAACATCTTGGAAGCCACAAAAGACAAGGGGTCCAGAGGTTCCCACAAATTGATCCAGCGGTAAAGGGTGGCAGGCATGGGAATCGGACGGCCCTGATATGCAGGAATGGATGTTCTCGGATCGGTCAGGTGAAAGTAAGCAAACTGGCTGCCAAAGGTGGTCAGCGATTTGGCACACAGGGGACTTTTCTTGCGGATGATGGTGTCTAACGCAATCACCCCTCCCAGAGAATGGGCCACCACATGCACTTTTTTGCGCGAGGTTCCATACCCGATCTGCTGGACATCAAAAGCTTTGAGCACCTCCCAGATCCGGGCCTGAATGATGCTCTGGTTTCGCTGGTACACCATGATGTCTCCCAGAGAGGTGGTGACCATGTGTCGGTTCTCAACCCTCAGGGTCTGGTACTGCTGCGCCATGTAAGACCTCAGCACCTCACCTGCTGCCTGATTGAGTGCCGTTTCAAGTTGCGCTTTGATGGGAGCAGCGAACAAGGCAGGCAACCTGTTCACGGCCTGCATCAAGGGTCCAAGGTTGGCTTGATCCAGTTGGATTTCAGGGATCTGCAAAGTGGGCATGGGTTCCAACGCTGGCATGCAGGCATCAAGGTCATCGGTGCGGGCAGCCAGATCCCCCCAGAACACGGGCAAAAATTGAAATTTCCTCTGGCCTGTGAATTGCTCAAAATCTTTCTGAAGCTGTTGCACTTCCTGTTCAAAACCTGCTTTGTTGCGGTTCCCAATGCCGTGAATGACCAGTACAGGTTCCATGTTTTCTCCTCAAAAAAACCTGCCCGAGGGCAGGTCCGTGCAAAAGGTTGGCTTCATTGGGCAGCTTCGGTCAGGTGATCGGCTTCAGAGCGTTCGTCCCAGCCCCCCATGATGTGGATGTGGGTGTGGAACACCACCTGTCCGCCTCCAGCACCGACATTGACCACCAGACGGTAATCCTCCAGAAACTGTCTGGCCACCGTGTTGGCGGTCAGGAACAATTCGCCCATGTGCTGTGCGTCTTGAATGGCATCCAGACGGGCAGAGAACTGCTTGGGGATGACCAGCAGGTGCACGGGGGCTTTGGGGGCAATGTCTTTGATGGCAATGAATTTATCGTCTTCAAAGACGATCTGGGAGGGGATTTCACGGTCAATGATTCTCTGGAAGATGCTTTTCTCCATGGGTGTCCTCCAAAAGCAAGTGTGCGGCAGATACCGGGTCCATTTTGCCTGTTCGGGCCTGTTCCTGCAAGGACGCATACAGCAGAGGGTCCATCTGCTCCTGAAAATGCTGCCACACCAGAGCGTGCAGGTGTTCCTCAAACCAGCTTTGTTGCTGGGCTTGCCGCTTGGCAATGATGTCCTGCAAGTGGGCTTCACGCAACCCTTTCAGATGCTCCCAGACCAGAGCAATGTTGTGGTTTTGAAGGGCACTGGTCTGCATCACTTTCGCTGTGGACTGCTGCAACTTCAATGCCCCTTCAAGTTGCGCCTGTGTCAGGTTGGCTTGCTCTGGCAACAGGTCCGCTTTGTTGATCAGGATCAGGTCCACCATTTCCATGATGCCCCGTTTCACGGCTTGCAGGTCATCTCCTGCATTGGGCAAGGTCAGCAACACAAAGCAGTCGGTGAGGCGCGAAACCACCGTTTCAGATTGCCCCACACCCACCGTTTCAATCAGGATCACATCAAAACCCGCTGCATCACAGGCCAGCATGACTTCGCGGGTGTGCAACGCCACCCCTCCCAGAACCCCTGCGCTCGGACTGGGACGGATGAATGCAGAGGGATGGCTTGAAAGCCGTTCCATGCGGGTCTTGTCTGCCAAAATGGACCCTCCTGAAAGGACAGAACTCGGGTCCACGGCCAGCACTGCCACCTTCAATCCCTGCTCAATCAGGTGCAGGCCGAAACTTTCAATGAAGGTGCTCTTCCCCACCCCCGGCGTGCCCGAAATCCCGAGCCGAAAAGCCTTTCCCGTGTGGGGCAAGATGTGCTGCAACAGGACTCTGGCCTCCTGCTGGTGTGCTTTTTTCTGGCTTTCCAGCAAGGTGATGGTTTTGGCCAGTGCCCTCCTCTGGCCTTGCAGGAGGGCACCCAGCAAAGGATGCAGTTCAGGACTGGACATCTTGCAGCAGGTTCAGCAGGTCCTGTGCAGCGTCCATCACCACAGTGCCCGGTGTGAAAATGGCAGACACGCCCGCTTCATAAAGGAAATGGTGGTCTTGCGGTGGAATCACCCCTCCAGCCACCACTTTGATGTCTGTGGCCCCTTGCTTGTGCAGTTCTTCAATCAGGGCAGGAACAAGGGTTTTGTGACCTGCGGCCTGCGTGGACACCCCCACCACGTGCACATCGTTTTCGATGGCCTGACGTGCAGCCTCCTCTGGGGTCTGGAACAGGGACCCGAGGTCCACATCAAAGCCCACATCGGCCAGTCCAGTGGCGATCACTTTCGCTCCACGATCATGCCCATCCTGCCCGAGTTTCACCACCAGAATGCGGGGTCTGCGCCCGGTGCGCTCTTTGAACGTTTCCGTCTGTTTTCTCAGGTCTGCAATGCGGTTCTGGTCTCCGTAATGGTGGGCATACACGCCCGTCATGCCCCTCACTTCGGCGCGGTAACGTCCAAAGGCGTGTTCCAGAGCGGTGCTGACTTCCCCGACAGTGGCACGGACCCGCATGGCATCCACTGCAAGGGCCAGCAAGTTGCCTTCTCCAGAGATTCCAGCCTGTTCCAGTTTTTGCAAGGCATCACTGACCAGAGCGGCATCTCGGGTGGCACGGATATCTTTCAGGCGGGCGATCTGCTGTTCACGCACTTTGACGTTGTCGATTTGCAGGACGTCCACAGGGGTTTCGCTGTCCAGTTTGTACTTGTTAACCCCCACAATCACGTCCTGACCACTGTCAATGCGGGCCTGTTTGCGGGCTGCACTTTCTTCGATGCGAAGTTTCGGAATGCCTTTTTCAAGTGCTCGGGTCATGCCCCCGAGCTCTTCGATTTCCCTCAGGATGCCTCTGGCCTCCTCTGCGAGGTCGTGGGTCAGTTTTTCCATGAAGTAACTGCCCCCAAAAGGATCCACGGTGTGGGTGATGTCGGTTTCATCCTGAATGATGAGCTGGGTGTTGCGGGCAATCCGGGCACTGAATTCGGTGGGCAGGCCCAGAGCTTCATCGAAGGCATTGGTGTGCAGGGACTGGGTGCCTCCCATCACAGCAGCCATGGCTTCGATGGTGGTGCGGATGATGTTGTTGTACGGATCCAGCGCCGTAAGACTCCAACCCGAGGTCTGGCAGTGGGTCCTGAGGGCCATGCTCTGGGGGTTCTTGGGCTGGAAAGGTTGCAGGAGTTCAGACCACAGCATGCGGGCTGCACGCAGTTTGGCCACTTCCATGTAAAAATTCATGCCGATCCCAAAAAAGAAACTCAGGCGTGGCGCAAAAGCATCAATGTCCAGTCCTTTTTGTAGGGCTGCACGCACATATTCCAGACCATCCGCAAGGGTATAAGCCAGTTCCAGAGCTGCGTTCGCTCCGGCTTCCTGCATGTGGTAACCCGAGATGGAAATGCTGTTGAATTTGGGCATGTGGTGCGCGGTGTATTCGATGATGTCTGAAACAATCCGCATGGAGAATTCCGGCGGATAGATGTAGGTGTTGCGCACCATGAACTCTTTGAGGATGTCGTTCTGGATGGTTCCAGAGAGCCTGTCTTGTGTGACGCCCTGTTCTTCTCCTGCCACGATGAAAGCCGCCAGAACCGGCAACACCGCCCCGTTCATGGTCATGGAGACACTCATCTGGTCCAGTGGAATGCCATCAAAGAGGATTTTCATGTCCTCAACGGAATCGATGGCCACCCCTGCTTTGCCCACATCTCCAGTCACTCTGGGATGGTCAGAGTCGTAGCCCCGGTGGGTGGCAAGGTCAAAGGCCACCGAGAGTCCTTTTTGACCCATGCGCAGGTTTTCACGGTAAAAGCGGTTGGAGTCTTCTGCTGTCGAAAACCCTGCATACTGCCGGATGGTCCACGGGCGATGGGTGTACATGGTGGCCCGCACCCCTCTCGTGAAGGGTGGAAGGCCGGGGAGGGTCCCGAGGTGCTCCAGATCCTGCACATCCTGCTCAGCGTACAGGGGCTTGATCCGCACACCTTCCGGGGTTTCTCGGGTCAGGGTTTCCGGGTCGTTGCCACGCAGTTCTTTGCGTGCCAGTTCCTGCCACTGCTGCATCGTCAATTTGTCCATAAGTCTAGACAAAATATAACCCATTTCAGCCAGAGAAATGACCTGTTCCCCTGCCAGTGAAAGGACATGCATCCTCAGACAGATTCGCACCCAAAACAACAAAAAATCCCAGAGTGCAATGCTCTGGGATTTCTGATGGAGATCCGACTTATTTGTAGATCTGGGTGATGGTGTAGCTGTATGTGCGTTTCTCGCCAGCGTTCAGTTTGGGCTCCACCAGCACCCCTTCGGTGGTGGACTTGACGTTGCCTTTGATCTCAAACTTGCCGTTCAGCATGTCTTTGAACTGGGCCTGCACCGCACGTTTCTTGTTGTTCTTCAGGGTGAGGGTGACATTGAACACCGCTTTGCTGTCACTCTGGGACACGGTTTTGACTTCGCGTTTGAAGCTCACATCGGCGTCCTGCCCGAGGTTCAACTGGGTTTCTTTGTTGGCGGTCAGGTCGGGAATCTGGGCTTGACCCACAATGCGACCATCTTCACGCACGGTCACGGTGCCTCTGGGCAGGAACTCGGTGCTGGTGAATTTGTACATGCGGCTCAGGTTGCCTTCGGTGTTCTGGGGGTAGAAGTAACTGGTGGCAGACACAAAAGAAGTCACTTTGGTCTGGGGCTTCACGAAAGGCAGGGTGTAGGTGCCTCCCACTTCCAGCGTGAAAGGCTGACTGAGGTCGTAGCGGTACAGACCACCCGATTCACCCTGAGCAATCACTTCATTCGCTGCAGCTTTGTCCATCATGCCTGCAGTGACAGGAGCTGCCATCGGACGGGGGTAGTAATCCTGTTGCAGGTTCACATCGCCACCAAACAGCTCGGTGCGGTCCACGGTGATTTTGCGTCCGGTGTTGTTGCGGATGTCGGCCCAGGCATTGAAAGTATGCCCATTGTCAGACAGGTTCAGGTTGTAACGGGGGCTCCAACTGATGCCCTGCGTCAGGTAACTGAGGGTGGCGTTGCCCCCTTTGGAAAGCAGGAAATCCACACGGAGGGCAGGCTGCTCTGGCAGGGTCAGGTACTCGATGTCTCTGGGATCGGCGTAGAAGTAACGTCCGGTTTTGAGGTCTTTGAGGAGCAGGTCATTGGCCCGCACAACTTCGGCCTCGACCAGTTCAGTGCCTTTTTTGACCAGCACCTTCTGACCTTCCAGACTGTTCAGCACTTGCTGGCTGGTCTGGGTCAGGACATCCACACCTTCAAGGGTCAGACTGCCAGGAAGAATCAGGCCGTATTGCTCCAGAGGAAGGGTCAGGCTGTATTTGTCACCCACCTGTACGTTTTCACGGATTTCACTGAACCCGGGGTAAATTCGCAAATCAGCGGCGTGTGCAGCAGTCATCAGGCCAAGGGCAATCAGGGTGGTGTGTTTGATCATGTTCGCTTTCATGAGAGTAGCTTACCGTCCTTTCGTGAAGTTGATTACAGACACAGCTTCAGGTTGAATTAAGGTAAGGCTTCATTCAGTGTTCAGAATCCAGAAACATTTCCATGACAACCCCCAAAAATACAAATCCCACAACCTCAAATCACATGACGAAGCAACTGGGGGTGCTGTTCTTGAATGTCTTGCAGTTCTTCTCGGGCCTCATCTTCGGTGTGGCGGTTGTTTCTCAGGCCTTTTCCCACTGCACGGAGTTGGCCAGCACAGGCTTCTGCGGTGGTCAATCGTTCCGTGAGCCTAGACTGTTGAACCATGGTGGTGCACAGTGTGGACAGCAAGGTCAGCAGGCTGACAGCCCCACAGGTGATGGTCCAACCTGTTTTGCCTTCACCCACAATGGCCCCCTGTTTGATGGCTGCGTAAGTGGCAATGGCTGTTGCCAGAAAACCACCCAGGGTGCTGATGGTGGTCAGGGTGTTGTATTTGCGGCGCATGCCCTGAATGTGGTTTTGCACATGCTGCAATTCGTCACGGACGCGGTCTGCAATGCTGGTCATGGTGGTGCCTCCCCCGAGGTGCTTTAGACCAGTGTACGGTCAAGCCAGCACCGGCAAGGTGACCACTGCCGTTGTACCCACTCCAAGCTGGCTTTCCAGCCAGATCTTGCCCCTGTGTTCCTCCACAATCCATCTGGCAATGGACAGTCCCAATCCTGAGCCGCCCGGATCAGGCATGCCATGTTGTGTGGTGTCTGCACGGTAAAAACGCTCGAACACCTTTTCCAGATCTTCAGACGGAATGCCAACCCCGGTGTCTGAAATGCGCAACTCAACCAGAGTCCCGTTGTTCTTCAGGTCAATGGTGATGGTGCCCCCCTCGGGGGTGTATTTGATGGCGTTGCTGATGAGGATCACCACCAACTGCTTCAGGCGGTCCGGATCTCCAAGCACCTTGCAGGCATCCATGGCACCCATTTGCATGTTGCGGTCTCCACGCGTGCGCTCCAGCTCACGGAAAGCATCCTGCAAGAGAAAATCCAGACGCACATCGTCTTCAATCATGAGCAGGTCGGTGTTGCCTCTGGCCATCCCGAGCAGGTCTCCCACCAATCGGCCCAGTCGGGTGGCCTCACGGTGGCAGTCTTGCAGGATCTCCAGTTTCTCTTCCTCTGGGATGTGGGGGTAGCGCAGCAGCACTTCCAAGTTCCCTTGAATCCCCGCCAAAGGGGTTTTGATTTCATGGGAGGCTTCCGAAACAAAACGTTTCTGGGTTTCCATCAGGCGCAGCAGTTGCTGCTCGCTGGCTTTGAGGGCCAGTTCAAAGTTTTTGCGTTCGGTGATGTCCACATTGGCACTCAGGGAGGTGAGGGCATGGCCCGAGGCATCTCTGGAAAAAATGGTGGTTTTGCCATAAATCCAGCGCCATGAGCCATCCCGGTGACGCATGCGGAATTCCCTTTCCAGCACTTCGCCATCCTGCAGGTTGGGCACCGTTTGGTAATGGTGGTACAAGGCAGGCACATCTTCTGGTGGAAACAGTTGAACCACTTCAGCTTCAGACATGGCGTCCAGTTCGGTCAGGGTGTGGCCAACGATTGCTGCAGCGTGGTTGTTGGAAAACAAGGTTTTGCCAGTCTGCAAATCGCGCACATTGATCACCGCAGGCACCACTTCGGTGATGCGACGCAAAAACTCCTGACTTTCCTGCAATTTCTGCTCGGCTTTCTTGCGTGAGGTGATGTCCTGTGTGGCACTGCCCACCCCGAGCACCTTTCCATCCTGAGCCCAGACCGGAAAATAGGTGATTTGCCAGTAAAGGGCTTCTTGACCTTCCAAAGGATAAAGGCTCTGGTATTCCAGAGGAATCACCTTTCCACTTTCAAAAACCTGATCGATCAAGGGCTTGACCTGTTTGAAAGTCTCTGGAAAGAGGTTTCCCAAGTGGGCATCTTGATAATCTGCACAGGTGTACCGGGTTCCTTTGGCCAACTGGGGATTGACCACCCGCATGTGGTATTTTTCATCCAACAAAGCCAGACCCACCGGAACATGCTCAATCAGCCCTTCCAGCAGAGCTTTACGCTGGTCCACAGGCTGCACGGTTCCCAGCCATGCCAACACTTCCCCATCCACCATTACAGGAGAAACCTGCATCTGGTAAGGCAGATGTTCCCCTTGAGGACTGCGAACACGGAACTGCATTTCAAAGGTCTCTCTGAAGGCCATTCGATGCTTGCAGTGCTCCAGAACCCAAAGTCGATCTTCTGGACACAACAAATCGCTGTGCTGCTCTGGTTGGATGTTTTCCAGAGCGAAAGCATGGATCAGGTGTTGATTGTAGACACACTCACTGCCATCAGGTGTGGCCAGCCATGCAGGATCTGGAATGGCGTGCAACATCTGGGACACGGGAATCCGGCCCAAGGTCATTTGCTCTGGAATCATGGAGGGTCCTTTGTGGTGGGTGGGGACACCCACACTGCTGCATGCAGTGTATCCGATTCATCTGACACACATCACCATCACATGCGCTTCTGGTGCAGAGATGAAGATTGTTAAGGCTTGACCGAATAAACATCCATCAAACAGTTCACATCCCCAAGGTCTCTGGGGATGTGAACAGAGGTGGTTGGTTTTTTGCGTTCAGTTGAGAACCACAGGAAGGGCTTCAGCTTCTTCCAGACTGTGGAACACCAGACAGTTGTTGTTGGTGGGAACAAGGGACAGGCGGGTGCGAACCCGGATGTGACGGATGTGCTGGTTCATGTCGGTGCAGGGACCACTGTAAACCCAGTAGTACGCCTGACGCAATGCTTCCAGCTTTTCCCCTTCAGGAAGACGGATTTCTCCAGCGACGAATTTCATGCTGCCTTCCATCCCGAGCATCTGCACGGTGCCAGTGACCGGGATTCCATTGATGGTTCCGAGGTGTTGCTGAATCACAACCAAAGTGTACCTGTAACACACCTGAAGAACTGTGTGAACTCTTGCGATGATATGGATTTGCAAAGCATATTCGCAAAACATGTACCAGAGCATTGTTTTTCTGGTGACCAACACATGAAAAGGGAGAGGCAAGCCTCTCCCTTCAAATGCACTGGATTTTACAGGATGTCGTCGCGGATGCAGGCTTTGAAGTGGCCGGGGGTCACTTCACGGAGCTCGGGCACTTTGGTGGCACAATCCGCGATGGCATAGCGGCAACGGGTGCGGAACACACAACCACTGGGGGGGTTGATGGGGCTCGGGATGTCCCCTTCCAGAATGATGCGTTCACGCTTGACGGTGGGGTCAGGAATGGGCGCAGCCGAAAGCAGGGCCTCGGTGTAAGGGTGCTTGGGGTTCTGGTAAAGTTCACGGCTGGTGGCAATTTCCATCACTCGACCGAGATACATCACGATCACACGGTCACAGATGTATTCCACCACGGCCAGATCGTGGGCAATGAACAGCACGGTCAGGTTCATTTCCTGTTGCAGGTCTTGAATCAGGTTCACCACCTGTGCCTGAATGGAAACGTCCAGAGCAGAAACCGGCTCGTCTGCCACGATGAAGCTGGGATCCACAGCCAGAGCCCGGGCAATTCCGATGCGCTGACGCTGACCGCCCGAAAACTCGTGGGGGTAACGGCGCATGTGCTCGGGAAGCAGACCCACCCGTTTGAGCAGGTTGCCCACCCGTTCGGTGCGCTCTTGCGGGGTGCCGATGCCGTGGATTTGCAGGGCCTCGCCGATGATGTCGGCGACAGTCATGCGGGGGTTGAGGGATGCAAAGGGGTCCTGGAAGATGATCTGCATCTTCTTGCGGTATTCACGCATCTGTCCTTTGGACAGTTTGGTGACATCCACACCTTCGAATTTCACTTCACCTGCAGTGGGTTCGATCAGGCGCAGAATGCTTCGTCCGACGGTGGTTTTGCCCGAGCCAGACTCGCCCACCAGACCCACCACTTCTCCGCGTTTCAGGCTGAAGGACACATCGTCCACAGCCTTGACGTTGGCCACCACTCTGGAGAAGATGCCTCCACGGATGGGGAAGTATTTCTGCAGGTTTTTCACTTCCAACAGGGGTTGGTTGTTGTTGGTGTCTTTGCTGAGTTGGGTCATAGTTCTCTCCAGCGGATGCAACGGGACATGTGGCCGTTCCCGGTGTCTTCGAGGGGAGGTACAGCCTTGTTGCAGTCTTCAACCATGAATTTGCAGCGGGGAGCGAAAGCGCATCCGGGGGGCAGTTTCAAGGGGTTGGGCACGTTTCCGGGAATGGCTTCAAGCTTGCGCTTCACGCCAGTGTCTTCGGATTGGTAATCCACTCGGGGAATGGAGTTCAGGAGGCCCATGGTGTAGGGGTGCTTGGGGGCTTTGAAGATTTCGACCACGTCGCCTTCTTCAACCACCCGTCCGCCGTACATGACCACCACACGGTCGGCCATTTCGGCCACCACACCCAGGTTGTGGGTGATGAACAGGATGCTCATGCCGATTTCTTTTTGCAGTTTGCGCATCAGGTCCAGAATCTGGGCCTGAATGGTCACGTCCAGAGCGGTGGTGGGCTCGTCGGCAATCAGAAGGGCAGGGTTGCAGCTCAGGGCCATGGCGATCATCACACGTTGACGCATCCCCCCGGACATCTGGTGGGGGTATTCATTGACGCGCTTGCGGGCAGCAGGGATGCCCACAAATTCCAGCATTTGAACGGCCACTTCCATGGCGTCGTTGCGGGATTTGTTCTGGTGCAACATCACGGCTTCGGCGATCTGGTCCCCGACGGTGTACACCGGGTTCAGGCTGGTCATGGGCTCCTGGAAGATCATGGAGATGTCGTTTCCACGGATCTTGCGCATGGTGGCTTCGTCCAGCTTGGTGATGTCTTTTTGTTGCTTGTCCTTCCCGGTGAAGAGGATCTCCCCTTCCACAATTTTGCCGGGAGGACTTTGAATGAGTCGCATGATCGAAAGGCTGGTGACAGACTTGCCCGATCCGGACTCGCCGACGACCGCCAGAGTTTCGCCCTTGTTGATGTGGAAGGTTACCCCGTCCACGCTCTTGACGACCCCTTCGTCCGTGAAAAAGTACGTCTTGAGGTTATTAACAGCCAGCAAGACGTCGCTGGTTGCAGCCATGATTCCTCCTACTTCTGCTTGCGGTGATTGAACAGCACTTCCAGTCATCATAACAGGATTTTCTGAAATGTATACACAGCAGGCAAACTCGTTTCGGGGCACATCTTAACACGAATTGCATCCGATGCAACAACCTCCAGAAGTTTCCTCCCAGACCTCTGGAAAAACAATCTAGACGAATTTTTAAGGGGAGATCAAAAGCATCAACCAACAAAAAACCACCCTTTCGGGTGGTGAATTGCAAACCTGTTGGGTTTATTTCGAAAGGAAGTTCAGAACCAGAGCGAGGACCAGAAAGAATCCTCCGAAAATGCTGGTCATGCGGATCAGGCCACCTTCCATGCCTTTGCCACCGAACAGGTCAGAACCTCCGCCCATGCCACTGGACAGACCAGATTGCTTGGGGGTCTGGAGCAGCACAAACAGCACCACACCGATGGCAGCAACAACATAAAGAATGTAAACCAGAGTCTCCATGGACTTCCTCCATTTTTGGTGCCGGGGAGGGGACTCGAACCCCTACGGTTTCCCGCTCGATTTTGAGTCGAGTGCGTCTACCAATTCCGCCACTCCGGCGCAACAGGGAGTTTAGCACCCAACCGTACAAAATGTCAATCCATCCGCCTGCCTTGGGCATTTCTGAGGCATCCATCACCCTGCCCGACAGGAAAATTCCTTTTACAGCATCTGGCTGGGTCTGGGCAGGTTTTCTTCCTCTGGTTCCTTTTCACGGTGGTAAATGATTCCATCGTGCTGGCGAAAAATGTCCTGGGTTCTTGAGACCTGAATGCTGGTGTCAGCGATCACCACCAGCATCAGTACAGCATCCTGCAACATCAGGCTGTAGAAACCTGCTTCTTCTCTGGTGTAACACAGTTTTTCCAGAGCCTGTGAAAGGTTCTCCGCCTCCACATGTTGCAGACGGTCCGCAAATTGCCCTGTTCCAAACACACCAGCTGCGACAACGGTTTCGCCTACAGGAATGCCAAAAAAACCTTGCTGCTTTAGCACGGCTTGTCTCACCTCTGGCACCACCAGAGACACGTATCCAGCAGGAACAGCTTGATCGCCCAGTTGAACAATGGCCTTTTTGGCCTGCTCCCATTCTTTGAAAACAGCAGTGACAGAGTGCATGTGATCGGTTTTCATGCGTTCTCCTTTCGCTGGAATCCCACCCATGGGTGAGGGCTTCCATGTTGTGGTGTCAGTATGCCATTGCAACTTGAAGGTTCTTTGAACAACACAGGGTTTTTCTTGGGGCTTTGAAAAGCTCTTCCACAGAATGGCTTCAGATGTTGCAAACCAAAGGCAAGGGGCCAGAATCTGCTTTGGATTCTGGCCCTTCAAAAGCAAGGATTTTTACCTTTTCAGTTCACTGACTGCTGTGATGCTGATGCCGCCTCTGGGACGTTGAATCAACTCAACCCGCACTGCGTGGGGAGCAAGGGCTTCAAAGAAATCTCTGGCGATCTTGTCTGAGAGGTGTTCACAGAAGATGCCTGCATCCCTGAGGCCCTGAAAGTACAGTTTGACGCTTTTGCTTTCCACACAGCTCTGGTCTGGCCAGTAGGTCAATTTGCAACTGTAAAAATCAGGCTGACCTGTCACCGGACAGTGGGCATAAATTTCATCGGTATATAAGGTGACTTCCTTGAGGTTCTGGCTCTGGGGGGCCGGGAACACTTCCAATTTGCCGCCGCTGTCGGTGACTTTGCGGCCCAGCATGGTCAGGTTTTCCAGCAATTGAGGGTTGTTGTGCTCTTCACTCATGGCAAATCACTTTACCTTAACCAGACGGGAAACAAAAAAACCATCCACACCATTGAGCGGTACTGTGCGGGTACCCAGAAGGGTCTTCACTGCAGGCACACTCAAATCTGGAGCCTGCACTTCAAACCCGGGGTGACGGGACAGGAAGTCAGAGATGACCTCCTCTGCTTCCAGAGGCAGCACGCTGCACACGCTGTACACCAGTTCTCCCCCATCTGCGACAAATTTGCTGCTGTTGTCCAGCAGGGTCTTCTGAAGGGCAGCCATTTCCTGGGCGTACTCTGGAGTGATCCGCAGTTTGATTTCTGGGTGGGTGCGGATGGTGCCTGACCCTGTGCAAGGGGCATCCAGCAACACTTTGGCGTAGGTTCCCAGATCCTGTGCGACCTTCAGATCGGCTGTTTTAAAAGTGATGTTTTGGCCCAACCTCTGGGCATTCTGTTTGCCCTGCTCGGCTTTGCGGGGGTCAAGATCCACACTGGTGACTTTTGCGCCTTTTTTGGCCAGAAAGGCAGCTTTGATTCCTGTTCCGCCAGCAAGGTCCAAAACGGCTTTGTTCTGCACCTCTCCAAGGGCTTCAATCACACTGTACGAAGCTGGATTGATGGGTTGGGCCTGCCCTTTTTGAAACGCCTTGGTTTTGCGCAAAGAGCTTTGCAGCACCACACGGTCAATCTGTCCAAAGCCGGGCTCGACCAGAGCCTCTTCTTCTTCCAGTTGCCGCACCCCTTTGTCCGAAAGCCAGAGCCACAAAGGGCTGGGCTTCAAGAGGTCTGCAACCACGTCCTGCCACTGGTCTGGATAAGCCTGTTGATAAGCTTCCAGCAACCACTCAGGCATGCTGTAGCTGAGGTCTTCGGTTTTTTCCACTTTCCGCAACACAGCATTGACCAGCCCACCCAATTTGGGGCTGTGCTTTTTGGCCAGCTCGGTGTATTCGTTCACCACAGCATGGTGGGGGGTTTCCAGAACCAGTTTTTCAAAAGCCCCGAGCAACAAAATCACCCAGGTCTCCTTGTGGGGTTTCTTTTTCAAGAGGGGCAGCAACAGGCGTTCAAGGCTCTGTGCATGCCGCAAGGTGCCATAAACCAGATGGGTGAGCAAGCCTGCATCAGAAGGGCTCAGGCGAGCATTCAAGGTCTGGTCCAGCAGTGGCGCAGCATAAGCACCATCCAGCACCTGTTTGAGGACGCGCACCGCCAGTGGGCGCGCAGGGTTAACGGATGACATAAAACCTCCAGCACTCCATTGTAGCAGGGGCCAGAGGAGCGTTCTTTTGGGTCGAAGCCAAAATGTCATGCCACAACATGCTTGGCTCAGCATCAAAAGCAGGGTTGCACCCATGGATGCAACCCACTCAAAACAAGGTGAAATGAATCAGATGCCGTTGATGCTCAGGCGGTTTTGACCCCGGTGATGGCAAAGCGAACGGCTGTGCGCTCTTCGTCTTCCAATTCCAGTTTGACAAACGAAGGCTGGGTGGTGAGATCAAGGTTTTCCGGTTGAATGTAGCCTCGGGCAATTGCAATGGCCTTGACCGCCTGGTTGACCGCAGCAGGACCAATGGCCTGAACTTCGACCTCTCCCTTGGTCCGCAATAAGGCAGCAATGGCCCCGGCAACTGCATTGGGTCTAGATTTGCCGGATACGCGTAACGTTTCCACGAATTACCTCCGCGATGATGCAGAACTTAACGACGAAGTTTATACCCTAATTTAATATATTTCACACCCAATAGCAATTTAAGGTGTCTTGCAGAAAACCACGATGACATCATCGGTTTGGTGCACAATGCAACGCCCCATCTGCTGTTACCCCTATGGGACGCACTGAAATTTACTTGTCTGGACACCAAAAAGGGGGTAAAGTGATGAAGTCAAACCTAACCCGAGGACCCCTCGCTTGCCATGGGAGCAAATGTTGCAGACAGGCCGTGCAACTGCTTCTAGGCAAGCGATTTGCGTACAAATGACACGTGTGTATAATCATAAATCACATTGATGGCAGTCTACCGAGTCTGTAGCAACACCCAAAACCCCTGTTCAGCACAAGGATCCCAGTTGCCTCCAGACAAATTAGACCCCCCGCTACGCCTAAGGAGGAACGATGAAGCACTCGGGTAAGAATATGCATCACTCTGAAAGTCTGTACCGACAGGCCGAGCGTCAAAGACTGGAACCGGACTTCCCCGGCCTCTTTGACGAAATCGAGCACGACGCCTGCGGTGTGATTGCCAGCATCCGCAAAACCGGTGAAGCGACCCACGGAAACATCGTGCGGACCCTCCAGGCCCTTGCCCAGATGGCCCACCGCAGTGGTGAAGTGCGCGGCGAAGGTGACGGTTGCGGCATCCAGACCGACATCCCCAGAAAAATCTGGGAAAACTACCTCGTAGATTCCAAACTCGATGGGAACCTGGCCCACACCCCCGAGTTTTTCGTAGGACACTTTTTCATCCCACAAGGCCAAAACCCCCGTGAACTGCTGGACGCCCTGCGCGTGGCTGGCAGCAAATACGGCACCCAGATTCTGCTGGAGCGTCAGGGCAACACCTACACTCCTGCTCTGGGACCCATCGCCAAACTGACCGAACCCATCTTTGTGCAGGTGGCGGGTCTGGTGCAAGGCGAAACGGCTTGGGACCGTGAATCCAAACTGTTTGCTCTGGGTCTGGAACTGGAAAAAACCCAGCCTGTGCACGTGGTCAGCCTCAGCAGCTTCTCCACTGTATATAAGGTGCGTGGCAGCGCAGAGATCCTTGGGCGTTACTACCCCGAGCTCAACCTCCCCGAGTTTGTATCGGTGATCTCGATTGGTCACAACCGTTACTCCACCAACACCCTCTCCACCTTCGAGCAGGTGCAGCCTTTCTCCATGCTGGCCCACAACGGCGAAATCAACACCATCGACCGTCTGCGCCGTGAAGGCATCCTGCTGAGCATCCCCCTCACCGGTGGTTCTGACTCCCAGGACCTCAACCGCGTGATGGCCGGTTACATCAACACCCGTGGCCTGAGCTTGCTGGAGGCTTTGGAATCGGTATTCCCACCCATTCTTCACGAAGTCAAAGGCTTCAGTGCTCCCTTGCAAGACACCTACATGGGCCTGCGCCTGACCGGTGGTCCTCTGGCTCAGGGTCCTGCTGCCATCATTGCCCGTTACTCCAACGAGTGCGTGTTCTCCGTGGATGCTCTGGGCCTGCGTCCCCTGTGGTTCGGCGAAACCGAGAAGGAATACTTCTGGTCCTCCGAGCGCGGTGTGATTCCCCTCGGAACCATGGTTTCCGATCCCCAGCCTTTCTCCCCCGGCGAGAAGTGCGTGGCCATCGTGGAAACCGGCGTGTCCGTCAAGATCTACGCCAACGAGAACGTCCAGCGCCTGACCCTTGAGCGTGTGCACGCCAAGAACGCTCAACTGACCGGTGCCCGTGAACGCATCTCCGGCCCCCACTGGGAAGCTGTAGACCAGACCCTCCCCGAGATTCCCACCCCTGCCAAAGCCGCTTTCGGCTGGGACAAATGGGACGAGAACTATGTCGATTCCATCGTGGAAAAAGGCGTAGAGCCCATCTCCTCTCTGGGCTTTGACGGTCAAATGCCTGCCCTGCGTGAAGAGAAACCCAACCTCGCAGAGTTCTACAAAGAAACCGTGGCTGTGGTGACCAACCCCGCCATTGACCGCGAACGCGAAATCGAGCACTTCTCCACCCGCCTGATCACCGGTCGCCGTCCTTTGCCTGGAAGCGCAGAAGGCCACAGCGTTGAACTGCTCACCCCTGTGCTGGCCCCCACCGCAGCTCTGGCCAAGAAGCACGGCACCCTGACCATTGCCAGCCTTGAAGCCGAACTGCAAACCGCGTTCGTGGTGCCCAACCTGAAATCCGACGAAGGCATCAAAGACGCTCTGGTTCGCTTGAAGGCCAACGCACAGGAAGCCGCACGTGGTGGTGCAGGCCTCGTGGTCATCGACGACACCAGCCTGTACCAGAACGGTGAAGCTGCTCTGGACATCACTCTGGCTGTGGGAGCCGTGGAAAAAGCCCTCACCGAACTGCGCGACGAGGAAGGCATTTCCCTGCGCCGCAAACTCGGTCTCGTGGTGCGCTCCGCACAGGTCCGCAACCTGCACGACATTGTCTTGCTGGTCGGTCTGGGCGCAGAAGGCGTCGAACCTACTATGATGTACGTGCTCAATCCCGAGGAAGCCGCTCAGGACAAACTGATTGGTGGCCTCACCAAGGGTGCCGAGAAAGTCATGAGCACCATGGGCATCCACGAACTGCGCGGTTACGGCCACATCTTCTCCAGCTTGGGTCTGAAAGACGATCTGGCCAACGAGATTGGTGTGCGCAACTTCTGGGGCTCCAAGAAGAAAGGCTACGGCCTCTCTGAGCTGGAAGCCACCCTCAAGAAACGCCTCGCCAAATTCCAGGCTGGCAACGCCAACCTCGAGCGCGATGTGCGTTTCAACCCCCGTCTGTTCAAAGCGGCTTTCCAGCTGTCCAACGGCGAAATTGAGCCTCAGGACTACTCTGCCCGCATCAAAGCACTGGAACTGGAAATGCCTCTGGCTGCCCGTCAACGTCTGGAATTCAATGTTCCCGAGGGTGTGCAGGCTGTGGATCCCGAAACCGTGGACCTTGCCGTTGGTGGTCAGTCCCTGCCCTTCGTGATCAGCGCCATGAGCTTCGGTTCCCAGAACGAAACCCCATTCCGGGCCTACGTGGAAGCCGCCAAGCGCCTCAACATCATCGCCATGAACGGCGAAGGTGGAGAGATCCCCGACATGGTCAACAAGTACAACCACTGGCGTGGTCAGCAGGTGGCCTCTGGACGCTTCGGTGTGTCCTCCAGAATGCTGAACTCCTGCGCTGTCATCGAGATCAAAGTGGGTCAGGGTGCCAAACCCGGCGAAGGTGGACACCTCCCCGGCAAAAAAGTCACCGCCAAAGTGGCTGCTGCCCGTCACGCCGTTCCTGGTGTGGACCTGATCAGCCCCTCCAACAACCACGACGTTTACTCCATTGAAGATCTGGCGCAGCTCATCGAAGAGCTGAAAACCGTGAACCCCAACGCCAAGATTGATGTGAAGATCCCCGTGGTTCCCGGCGTGGGCACCATCGCTCTGGGTGTGGCCAAAGCAGGCGCACACATCATCACCCTCTCTGGTTTTGAAGGTGGTACGGGTGCTGCTCGTATGCACGCCCTGAAGTACGCTGGAATGCCCGTCGAGTTCGGTGTGCGTCAGGCCCACAAGATGCTGGTCGCCGCAGGCATGCGTGACAAAGTGGAACTCTGGGCCGACGGTGGCGTGAAAACCGCTCTGGACGTGGCCCGTCTGGTTGCCCTCGGTGCCAACCGCACCGGATTCGGAACCCTGTCCATGGTTGCCATCGGATGCACCATCTGCCGTGGATGCCAACTGGACACCTGCCACGTGGGCATCGCTACCCAAGTGGAAACCAAAGAGCAGGCAGACGCCCACCACATGAAGCGCTGGGTGCCTCGCGAACTGCCCCGCGAAGTCGAACGCCTCACCACCTTCTACACCGCCCTCGGTGAAGAACTGAAGAAAATTGTGGCTTCTCTGGGCCTCTCCAGCCTTCAAGAGCTGGTTGGACGCACCGAGTTCCTGCAATACATGGGTGAAGACGAACTCGACATGAGCGATGTGCTCTCCCCTGTCGAGCAACCCGCTGGCTGGGCCAAACTGGGTCGCCGTGTGGTGCACAAGCCCCTCAACTACATGACCAAAATGGTCAGCGACTGGGTGGCAGACGTTCTGGACGAAGAGGAAATCATCTATCGTGATGGTCCTGTCGCCAGCACCGAGCGTGCCCTCGGCACCCACCTGGTGGGCACCCTGCAACGCAAAACCAAGATCAACACCAAGCGTGTGAAACTGCACTTCGAAGCCGGATCCATCCCCGGAAACGGTCTGGGCGCTTTCAACAACGCTCCTGTGGAAATTCTGGTCGATGGTGGCGCACAAGACGGTGTGGGCAAGTCCTCTCTGGGCGGCAAAATCACCGTACTCAAAGGCAGAAACCACCAGGGTCAGCGTGTGGACGGCTCTGTGGGCAAATCCTTCGCCTACGGTGCCATCGGCGGACGCTTCATGATTCAAGGGAATGCCGACAGCCGCTTCTGTGTGCGTCTCTCCGGTGCCGATGTGGTGCTTGGCGGAGAACTCCGCGGTCCTGTGGACGACTCCCTCGGCATGATTGCCACCCGAGCCAACGCCAAAGGCTTTGCCTTCGAGTACATGACCGCAGGCCGTGCAGTGGTGGTCGGCGATCCCGGTCCCTGGATCTGCTCTGGCATGTCCGGTGGGGTGATTTACAGCCGTTACGCTCCAGAGAAAGGCCTGGATGACGCTGCCCTCAGACGCCGTCTGGCCAAAGGCTCCAGCGTGGTCGTGCTGCCCCTGAACCCTCAGGGCATGGCAGACATCCGTGAACTGCTCGGGGATTACCATGATGCCCTGATCAAGTCTGAACAGCACAGCGCTGCACGCCGTGTGGCCGAACTGCTCGTGGATCCTGCACAGCACTTCAGAATGATCATTCCTGCTGCGCAAACGGTGGATCAAACCGTCGCCACAGAGTAAGACCCAACCTCACTCGCTCAAGCTTCCTCCCCTGCAGAACAGGGGAGGATTTTTTCATGATCAAAAGAAAAACACCTTCCCCTGAAACTCATTTCCAAGGGCCAGAGGTGTGTCCACCTGAATGGTGTATTCAAGCTCACCCAAAAGACCCGTCAGGTCCAGAGCAAAAGGCAAGGGGAAATATTCATTCCAGTCTCCATAAGTGATTTTGACGTCTCCTCTGGCTCCGGCAGCATCAAAAATCAGGTGGTCGCCATTTCTGGCTGTGGTGTCCCGAAACCGCACATCCACGAAACCACCACTGGAACCTTCTTGTATGTGGGTTTGTTGTTCAGGAAAGCCCTTTGTGACCTGAGCCTGTGGTCATGAACAGATGCATCTTTATACGCTGCATCAACGAGGTCCACATACCCTACGGCTCTGGCATCTCGGCCACGGTAAAGCTGGTACTCCAAGGCTGAATGCTGCTGTGGGATGCGCGGTCCATATCGATTTCCAGAGGCAAATCGAACATCTCGAGTTCATCGGTGCGGGCTCCATCGTTGCGAATCCAGCGGATGGACACGCTTTCCGGATCAAAACCTCTGGATTTGAAGGCCAACCTGAGGATGCCATTTTCCACTTCGACCACAGATTCTGTGTCGAAATCGTAGTGAAAACCCTGCTCTCTGGCATGCAGAGGTGCTTTGAGGGGCCTGGAAATCACAGCGTAGCGCAGACCTGATCTGGAAAGCAGTCGTTCGTCCGCAGGAGGAGCAGGAAGTCTTGAAGGGACTTCTGGAGGGCTGTTTGGGGTAGGATTGCCCATTGCAGCAGTTTGATGTCTGGTGGACCTCAGCAGCCACCCACGCATCTGGGCAATGTTTTGTGGACGCTCCTCAATCTGCAGGGCCAGGGTCTTCTGAATCACCTCTGCCAGCACAGGATCGGTTCCCTCTGGCAGAGAGGGCAAAGCCATGCCGTTGATCCGGTCCAGCACAGAAGGTGGAGGGGTCCCTGTCAGCGCATGAAAAAGGGTTGCGCCCACTGCATAAAGGTCTGTGTATGGGCCAACTTTTGCAGCAGTGGAGTATTGTTCCAGAGGGGCATATCCCACGGTCACCAGACGGGTGTGGTTGCTCTCTTTGCCTGCAGCAAAAGTACGCACCGATCCGAAATCAATCAACACCGTGCGCCCAGAGGAAGTCAAGAAAATGTTTGGGGGTTTGATGTCCCGGTGCAGCAGGTTTTCGCTGTGCAAAACCTGCAAAGCGTCCAGAATGGGATAGAGCACCTCCAGCACTTCTTGCGAAGACAGTTTTCCTCGCACCTCAATGCGTTTTGCCAGCGTTTCACCCTGCAAATGCTCCATCACCAGATAAACGGTGTTGTTTTCTTCAAACACATCCAGCACCCTCACAATGTTGGGGTGGGAAAACCGGCCCAGTCTGCGGGCCTCATCCAGAAAACGCAATTTTTCGTCTGCGAATTCAGTATGGGTGGGAGCGAGCACTTTCCCGGTGTTGCCTCTGGACATCCCTTCCATGAAAAGCTCCTTGATGGCCACAGGCATTTTGAGGATGGTGTTTGCACCCAGATAGGTGATGCCGAAACCTCCCTGCCCGAGCACTTTTCCAACCGAATACCTGCCATTCTGCAAGCGGGTTCCGACTTTCAATTGGGTTTGCAAGGGCATGCCACATGCTGGGCACACCCGCATCTGTTCATGGATGGGTGCATTGCAACTCGGGCAGTTCATGGGCTTCAGTGTAAGCAGCACTTTGCCTTTGATTGCGTGTGAATTGCTGCGTTTTCCAAAAGCAAAACAAAAGCAAAACCCCGGCATGGCCGGGGCTGGATGAAGGCTCGGGTTCAAAAACCAGGAACAATTTGCAGCACAGTGGGCAGCTCAACCAACTCCTGGACATGGTCATCCACACCTTGACTGGACACCAGAGGCATCATGTAGGCATCCGCAGCATTGTAGTTCACCACGTACCCCAAGTCTTCAAGGGCACCCACAGTCATTTTGCTGAGGGGCATGGGACCTGCATTGGCAAATCCCGTCATCAATTCGGTTTTGAAGAGGGATTCACTCCAGTGGCCGCACTTGGTGCCTGCCCCGTACTGGTTCTCCACTGGAACATTGCCACTCTGACCAAGCAAATGGTATTGCGTGCTGGCTTTGGTGCCGTTGAAAGACACTGTGGATGCGCTCAGGCAATCCGGGTTGCCATTGTGAACGATGAACTTGTCCCAGAGGGTTCCCAGCCCCAGAACATGACCCATTTCGTGCAGTATCACGTTTTTCAGGGTGCCATTTTGTTCCATCATCGCAAGATCAGCAGAGTCAAATTCCATGACGCCCGTGATGGGCAGACGGCTGCTGTTGCGGAGGAGCTCAGGGCCTGCCCGACCAAGGATCTTTCCAGGACCATCCATCGCAATCACACTGGCGGTGATTTGCACATCATCCACATTCAAGTTCTGGCCATTCACTGTGCCTTTGACATCAGGCAGTCCAGCAGCAATCACTTTTTCCCACCTCTGGGCCGCTTCTTGAAAAGCGGTTTTCTGGGTTGCAGTCATTCCAGAGGCGTATTGCAAGGTGATCTGGAAACTGTCCTTGGCATTGGGACTGGTTTGCTCAGGGGCAGCGGTTGGAACGGTGGAAGAACTGCAAGCTCCGAGAAGCACAGCAGTGGTGAGGGCCAGACTGAAAAGGGGAAAAGATTTCATGGTTGCCTCCTCTGGAAGCGAGAGGTCAGTCGTTTTAAGACATGACAGACATACACCCCGCCTTGGAGGTGCAGGGCATTGCGAAGGCACATCAGAATGCCTACAGAGCGCGTCACAGAACACAGGAGGTGCAAAGAAGAAGTGGGTCTGTATGTCTTCAGTATAGAAAGGTCAACTTGCAGCACTCTTTCAGGGAGGCTTCAGCAATGTTAAATGGATTTTACGAATATCCAAACAGAAAAAAGAAACCCTTCAAATGCAATAGAGGAAATCCCGGATGGCGAATTCCGGTTCTTCACTGCATACTGCAGCAAGTTCCACAACCCCAATCCAATGAGGTGAACCATGACTGCAGCCGCACAGATCATCGAAATGTTGATCGGCATGATGGGCCTGAACAAAAACAGCCCATTTCAGCAGGTGCTCGAAGAACTGGTCAACGCTGCCCAGAGCAAAGACATCTTTACCGATCATGAGCGCATCCAGATGCAAGCCAAAATCCAGACAGCCCTCTCTGAAGCTGGGCTTCTCAAGGGACATGACCTGTGAGAAGGCTGGGCTTGTTTTTCACTTTTGCCACCCTAGGGGCTTGTGCACCCATTCAACAGGTCACGCCCAATGTGATTGATTCCACTTTTGGCGATGAAGCCACCCTCTCTTTCATTCAGGGAGGGGTTGCCTTCGATCCAGGGGGCAAACCCGCTCTGGGAGCCATTGTGGTCTTGCAGGGTCAGGGTTTGAAAACCCTTGATGTCAACAGTCCCTGCAAATCCAACCCCAGCAACACAGAGCTGGATTGTGCTCTTGGAGATGTGACCGCCGTTCAGACATTGAAACTCTCTGGAAAGGATGTCACGGCATCCGTGAGTTACCGTCGAGCAGGAAGCAACCGGGTTTATCTTGAAGTGGCAAAGTAAATGCGCATTCAAAAACAGCCCTGAAAAAAGAGCCTCGAAAGAGGCTCTTTTTTCAGAAACTCAGTACCCCCTGCTGGCATCTGCCAACTGCTGTCCTTCCAGAGCAGCCAACAATTCAGAGGATTTGACCGGGTGGGAGAACATGGGATAGTCCTTCTCAATGGCCACCCGTTGTTCTTCTTCACTGGTGGCAGCCACGCAATCGGTCAGGGTCAGCACGTTGAAACCTTTTTCGTAGGCAGACCGCATGGTGCTTTCCACACAGCAGTTGGTGAGGAAGCCCGCCAGAGCCACATTCTGCAATCCTCTGGAACGCAAAATGAAATCCAGATTGGTGCTGGAGAAAGCACACAGGCCCCGTTTGCCTTCAATGATGATGTCACCAGACTCTGGCTTCATGTCGTCTGTGATTTCGGCCCCCCATGTGCCTTTGACAAAAGCGTTGTTGTCCACAACACCTTTCAGAATGCCATAAGGCTGAGGACTGAGCTCACCATATCCGGGTGCAAAAGAAATGGGTGCATGAATGATGGTGACACCTTGTGCTCTGGCCTGTTCCACCAGTTTTCGGGTGTTTTCCAGCATGTTGCTGGACTGCATCACCCCTTCCACTGCTCCATGCAATGCCCCTCCGGGGGTGGTGAAATCGTTCTGGAATTCGATCAGGACCAGTGCGGTTTTGCTGGGATCAAGCTTCATGTGTGCCTCCCATGGTGAATTTTTGAAATCAATCCATGGTAACACTCTGGGTTTCAGAGAAGCAGTGGTCTTAGGGATTTCCCTGAATCCAAATCTGGGCATTTTGCCATCAAAAGGCGTTTTCGTTCAAATCAAAGAAACCATTTCTGAAACAGCAAAAAACTTTTGGGGTGGTCCAGAGGAAAAGTCAGGGGATTGTGATTTAAATTCACACACAGGGCATTTCTGGACAATTTCAGACTTCTGTCATTGAGAACCCTCTCGTGGACGTGCCAGAATCTGCTAAGCTGTTGAAGGCTTTGAAAGGCCCTGACCTATGATTCGACTGGAACTGTGTACTGACCATCTTGATCCTGTCACCCGGGAAGCCATCTTAGAGGTGATCTACGAAGAGTTGCGCATCGGACCGGGCATGGTCACTGCAGACGGAGATTTTGAACTGGTCCTCAGGAAGTGCAATGAAAGTCCCGAGGATGCCCCTTACTTCAAAATCAACGATGCCCTGTTTGCCCACGTCACCCCAGAGCGGGTAAGGCAACTGGTGCGGGCCCGCAAACGCAGGTGATTTTTGTCTCTGGCAGGCACTCCCATGTGGGGGTGCCTGTTGTCACATCTGCCCCCTGCAACTGAGCGTATGCTGAATGCATTGGGGGTCACCATGGGAAAAAAGGGCATGCTGTGGACGATGGTGCTGTTGTTGTCGTCTTGTCAGTCTTCTTCAGGACAAACCACTTCACCTCCCAACCCTCCGGGAGTGCTTTCCGCTCCTCTGTTGTTTGTGACCCAGGTGCCTGTGCGACCTGATTTCACCACCATTGGGTCCACGTTTGGCAACCATTTGGCAGATGTCCAGAGCGCCACCCGTGGGGGAGATTTGTGGATCCGCTACCCAGATGGCACCCTCAAGAACCTCACCAAAGCAGCAGGTTATGGCATGGAAGGTTTTCAGGGAGACAAGGCCATCGCTGTTCGTGACCCCAGTGTGCATTGGGATGGCCAGAAAGCGCTGTTCAGCATGGTGATCGGGGCTCCCAGCAAACAATACGAAGTCAAAACCTACCATTGGCAAATCTACGAAATCACAGGTCTGGGCAAAAACGATACCCCCAAGATTTCCAGAGTGTCCAACCAACCCCCCAGTTACAACAACATCTCCCCCATTTACGGCACCGATGACCGCATCATCTTCACCACAGACCGTCCCAGAGGGGGTGAAGCCCACCTGTATCCCCAGAGGGACGAATACGAAGAAGCGGCTACCGTTTCAGGTTTGTGGTCTCTCGATCCCAAAACAGGGGATCTGAGGCTGCTCAATCATGCCCCCAGTGGAAACTTCACGCCCACCATTGACAGCTCTGGGCGGGTGATTTTCACCCAGTGGGACCACCTGCAACGGGACCAGCAAGCCGATGCAGACACCTACGACAACGCTGAGTATGGCACTTTCAATTACACCAGCGAAGCCCTGAACGCCAGCAAAACCACCCGTTCAGAGGTTTTTCCTGAACCCCGAGCGGAAGAAGCCACCTTGGGGACCAACCTCTCTGCACACACTTTCAACCAGTTTTTCCCATGGACCATCCACGAAGACGGCACCGAAGGTGAGGTGCTCAATCACCTCGGGCGGCATGAACTGCATGGTTATCTGGGACGCAGTTTCACAGACGATGATGCCATCATGGAGTATTACGGTCAGTATCCCCGTTTCAACACCAACTCCATACAGAATTTTTTCCAGATCAAGGAAGATCCCACCCGACCGGGATGTTATGTGGGCATTGATGCCCCAGAGTTTTCCACCCACGCTTCAGGCCAAGTGGTGGAAATTTGTGCCCCTGTGGGCAAACCTGCCAGTCAAATTGCAGTGGATTACTTGACCCACCGGGCCACTGCCAGTTACACCGAAGAAGGCAAAACACCTTCGCCAGATCACTCTGGCCACTATCGGGACCCTTTGCCCCTCAGTGATGGCAAAATGGTGGCCTCCCACACGACTTACACGTACGCCGAGTCCAACTCTGGCGCCAGCAAATACGATTTCCGCCTGAAGACCCTCAAAAAGAACAGCCAAGGCTTTCTGGTGCCAGACCAGATGCTCACCTCTGGCATCGAAGAAAGCATCACTTACTGGGATCCAGACCAGCAGATCAAATTCTCGGGCAAGCTCTGGGAACTGCAGCCCGTAGAAGTGAAGGCTCGACCCAGACCCAATCGCTTGCAAGCCTCCCTTCCCCTGCCAGAGCAAACGGTGTTCCAGAAGGCAGGTGTGGATCCTCTGGTCTTCCAGAACCAATTGAAAGCCAAGGGACTGGCCCTCGCAGTGGTGCGCAACGTGACTTCCAGAGACCAGATGGACCGCCAGCAACCCTACAACCTGAAGGTGCCCGGAGGTGTGAGCAGCACTCTGGACGGCGAGAAAGCCTACGATGTGTCTTTCTTGCAGCTCTTTCAAGCAGACCTGATTCGGGGCATTGGAGGCATGCAAACCCCCACAGCAGGAAGGCGTGTGCTGGCACAGGAATTGCACGAGCCAAACGTGTGGAATGCCAATGGTCAGACCAGCTTCATTGAGATTGCAGAAGATGGCTCTGTGGCTGCTTTTGTGCCTGTCAACCGCGCAACCACATGGCAACTCACCGATCCCAAAAAACAGGGGGTGGTTCGAGAACGGTACTGGCTGACGTTCCAGCCCGGTGAAATTCGCGTGTGCTCATCCTGTCACGGCCTCTCTGGAAAAGACCAACTGGGCAGAAATGAGCCTCAAAACGAACCTCACGCCCTTTACAAACTGCTGGTGAACTGGAAAGCCAACCAGCCCTGAGGTTCACTCTGTTGATGAGGTGAGGATTCAGAGGAATCCTCACCTTTCAAAAAACCTTACCAGCGATAAAAACTTTGATTCTTCTGTCAAAGGGTTCAAAACAGTCTGGAAATGGCATGCCAGAGGTTTTCTCTGGCTTGTCTTTCAAAGCGGTCGTAAAAATAATCGGTGATGTAGATGCGTTTGCGGCTGTAAAACCCCATCAACACCTGTTTGCGTTTCAGGGCATACACCAGTTTGGGCACATGCTGGTATTCCTGACGGATCTGGTCGTTGTACTCCAGAAAGCGGGCTCTGGGTTGCCCCAGAATGGCCAGATCAAGGTCCAGCATGTTGGCTTCGATGGGATATTGGGGCTCATCTCCATGTTTGGTGACCAGAATCAACCGTTCCACCTGATGGATGATGTTGCTGGGATAATTCATTTCACGCATCCATGAGGCAAACAGGGCTGCGCTTTTTTCTTCGTTGTCGTTGCGTCTGGGGTCGTACACCAGGTCATGGCCCCAGATGGCAAATTCAATCTCATGCTCTTTGATGTGGGCTTCTTTCATGAGTTGCAGCATTTCCTGAATGTGGGTCAGGTTGTGGTATGCCCGGTGGGGTTCTTGCAGGTGAGGCAGGCAACGGTCAAAGAGGTCCATGCTTCATGATAAGTCACCCTCTGGTGTTGACGTGCTCTGGGTTCCAGAGCTTAACCTGCAACTCACCGACACCCCGCACAATATGAGAGACAGCAAATCCTGTGGTCGTTCCCACAAAAATGCACCAGGACGCAGTTTCATTTGAAGGAGAAGACATTGAAAGCATCTCAGGTTGCCACCATCACCACCCTTGCCCTGCTGGCCGGAGGGGCAGGCGGTTTTTTTCTGGGTCAATCCCGCAACCTCCCTGCTTCAGCAGATGTGGTCTTTGCACAGGACATGATGACCCACCATGCACAGGCCATCGACATGGCCAACCGCTTGAATGTTCGACTGCTGGCCGAGCCCAAACTGAATGAACAGCAGCAAATCATCAAATACCTGACCTATGACATCATCACCGGCCAGAGCAACCAGAACGGGCAGATGCTGGGCTGGTTGAACCTCTGGAACCAGTCTGCCACCAACCCTGAGCCCATGGACATGGAAGCCATGGGCATGGCCAAGGCAGAACAGGTGCAGGACCTGAGCACCTTGCCCCTGAACGATGCCACCATCAGCTTCTTGCAGTTGATGATCCGTCACCATCAAGGGGGGGTCATGATGGCCGAAGATGCCCTGAAAGCTGCACGGACCGAAGTGGTCAAAAATTTGGCCCAAAAAGTGGTCACCGCCCAGAGCAACGAAATCCGGGAAATGAAAAACCTGATTGTACAGTTTGATGCGCAGCCTCTGGAAGACCTTCAGCCCATGCCAGACATGGACCACAACCACTGACATCATTTCAGTTCACAGGTTAAAGGGGACAGCTTACAGCGAGAAACCCTCGTACAGGACATCTCAAATCAGCCAACATCATTTGTGAAACTGTAACAAACACTGACACAACCACCCATAGAGCACGTGTAAAAGCAGAGGAAGGGCAGCCCTTCCTCTGCTTTTCTCTGCGTTTCATTGAACTCAAGATTCAGAGCTTCACAAATCAATGGTCGTGGTCATGACCATCGGATGCTCCACCTGCACGAATGGCCCACTGCAAGGTGAACGCTTTGAAAGATGCACCCGCTCTGGGTTTGCCCGAGAGCACCAGTGTGTAGGGGCCTGCTTCAGGCAAATGGAAAGTGGCCTTCAGGTCACTCTTGTCGGTCAGCAACTTGACGGTGCTCTGGGGCTTTGCACCTGCCTTGTATGCCCCTGCATAAATGTTCAGGGTACAGGTGCAATTCTTCATGTTGATGGGAATGCCTCCCTTCTGGTTGATCTCAAAACGGGCCACATTGTTGCCCACCACAGGATTGTCTGTGGGCTCGATGTGGATCAATCCGCCCACATCTCCGTCTTTTTCAACTTCATGGGCCAGAGCCACAGGTACAAGGAGCAGGAGGGTCAGGAGGTGTTTTTTCATGGTTGTTTGGCCTTTCGGAGTCGCTTGAAGAACACAAGCATGGAGAGGAAGATCAGGAGCACACTGGTCCACTTCATGGAAGTCAAACCAAAATGCACCCCGATCCAGAGGGTGTGAAGCAAAGCAAAGACCGTCAAAACAGGTCCAAGGCGGTGCAGGGTTTTCCAGTGTTTGCCCAGTTTTCGCACGGCCCAATCGTTGGAAGTGGCAGCCATGGGCAGCATGCCCAGCAAAGCCAATCCACCCAACCAGATGGCCCACTGGTTCTCACGGCTGAGGAACAGGATGCTTTCCCAGTCGGAGTCAAACACCGCCTGATAGGCCAACCAAGTGTGCAAACCTGAAAACACCAGAGCAGCAAGCCCAAGCAGTCTGCGTTGACGGATCAAGCCCAGAGGACGTGCCACCAGCACAAGCAGCAAGATGGCCATTCCCAACCAACCATAAACCTCACTTTGCCTCTGGGCAAAGGTGTGCCCAGAGGGATCGTACAGGACCCTGAGCAAGCCTTCACTGAGCAGTGGAAGGGCCAGCAAGGCACTCCAGCACAGCACCGTGTTTTGACGGGTTCTTCTGGTTTTTCGATGGGTTTGTGTGGTCATGTTTCATTCACAAGTCAAAGGTCAAAGGTCCATGTGGATGCCCAAACACGAAGGACACCTCACAAAAGAGGGCATCAGCATGAAAAGTCATGCCAGAGATGCAGTTTTCGTCAAATCAAAGGGGGATCTCGGGCTGTGGGTGACAGCGTTTGCTGTGTGTGTGGATGCGCCGATCGATCTGAACGGCCAAAAGAAACCATCCGCACTTCTGGAATGCTCAGGGCAACCGGGACATCCTGCAATGCTGGCATGCAGCATGCACAGTCGTGGTTCTGGTGCCGACCCTCAGGGGCATCGGTGTGACCAGAGTGATGGTGGTCTTTTTCCATCACATGAACTTGCTCAGCGGTCACGCCATGACACGATGAAATTTCATGCTGGAGGTGCAATGGGACTTGCAGCAAAAACAACACTGCTGCCAGCAATTGAACCAGTTGCATCCTCAAACGCATGAAGTCAGCATGCCACATCCTGCATGAGACTTTGAAGGGTCAGGGAAAACAAGGACCAGAGCGGTTGCCCACCCTGGTCTTTTTGACATCAGCACCAAACAAAAGCAAAAAGCAAAATCAGAAGTACTGGATGGCTTTCAGCACGCCGTCCATGATTTGTACCTGCTGCAAGCTGTCTTTTTCCAGAGGAAAACGCACCTCTTCAAGACCTTGCACCGCACGTTCAAAATGGGCAACCATTTCACGGTAGCCGTTGAATTCTGCAAAAGCTTGCGGCTGTCCATTGAGGGAGAGGGTGGCATTCTGTTCTCTGGTCACAAAGGGAGCATTGAGGTGAACGGTGCCTTGGGTTCCCACCACTGTGAAAAACTGCTCAAAGGGCACTGCAAAAGAAGCGTCCAGATGCCCAACCAGTCCATTGTCAAACTCCAGCATGGCGCTCGTGGTGTGGTCCACCCTTCCCTCTGTGAATCGACCTCTGGCATGGATCTGTTCAGGGAGTCTTCCTGCCACCAGACGCATGATGTCCACGCAGTAACAGCCCACATCGTAGAAGGCCCCACCTCCCAACTGGGGATCCCAGCGGATGTCTGAAGGGTTGTCCAGTGTGAAGCAGAAAGCAGACCGCATCAGACGCAAATCCCCCAGCTCTCCGGATTGGACGATGTCCAAAAGCCTCTGGATTTGAGGGTGGAAACGGTAAAAGAAGGCTTCCATCACAAGTTTGCCCGAAGCTTTTTGGGCTTCAACCATGGTTTCCACTTCTTGCTGGTTCAAAGCCAGCGGTTTCTCGCACAGCACGTGCTTGCCTGCTTCCAGAGCCTTGAGGGTCAGGGGAAGGTGGGCAGAGTTGGGAAGTGGGTTGTAAATGATGTCAATGTTCGGGTGGTTCAGCAAGGCATCGTAATCCAGAGCCAGCTCGATCTGGTTGTGGTGGGCATAGGCTCTGGCTCGCTCTGGGTCACGGGCGGCCACGGCCAGCACGGTGCTGCCTGCTTCACGGATGGCAGGGATCAGGGCTTTTTGGGCGATGTTGGCGGCTCCGAGGATTCCCCAGTTCATGTGTCTCCTTGCACTGCTTTGTTCTGTGGATTTGCAAACCATGATAGGGGCTGGGAGGTTCTTTTTCCAGATGCATCTACACAGGCGTTGTTCTTGCAGGTGTTTCAGGAACGACCAGAAAAAGCAGTGGTCTTGCTTCAATCCGCATCAGATCAAAAGACTCCCATCAATTGTGTTCAAATCCCTGTTGTTTTCATCAAACTGCCAAAACAGAATCTCCACCTTCATTGGATGTTGATGTCACATCCAGCAAATGATCCGCCGTCAACAATCTAAAGATCCCATAAAGCAGGCAGAAACCCCTGAAATGACAAAAACCTCAGTACCCGACAGTTTGATTGAGGCGTAAAAAAGCCAGACTGGTACAGTAAATCTGCTATGAGTTACGCCCTGTCTGGCAAAAACCAGCATACCCTAACTGACTTGCTGAGGGAACACTTTCCCTACCGCAAGAATCACCTCGATACCCTCAGTCACATTCTGCAAGCCCTCCTGGAGGGCAAACATGTCATCCAGCAGAGCATTGCTGACCGTCTCCCCGGAGAAGCTCAAAACACGTCCAAGCTCAGACGCGTCGAACGCTTCTTTTCCACCCATCCCCTCAGTCAGCACCACACCGCACCTTACCTGCTCGACAACCTCCCACACGATGAACCTCTGACC